>NZ_JAKUFF010000019.1:0-64288 GCF_022663305.1 Bacillus cereus group sp. BfR-BA-01408
CTTCACGAGCTTTAGTTGTTGCCACGGCTTTAGCTGTATCTTGAACTGTAGTTGTTTTTTCAGCTTTAACTACTGGTTGAATTTTAACTGGAGCTTTACCTGTTAAGTAAGGAACGTGAACATAAGCTGTTTTTCCGTTATATTCAAATTGGATCCAACCATTTTCAACTTGGTGTGTTGTTTCGATTACGTCATCTTGTTTCAATTTACCAAGAATCTCTGAGTCTGTGTTTGCACCAGCACGTACGTTTAATACGTTAGCTGTTACGTAGTAAGTGTCTTTTGTGTAGTCAGCGCTAATGAAAGCTTCTTTACCGCTATTCAATTTCACTTTTGACCATCCGTTTTCTGTATGTAAAACGTTAACTTTATATCCATCTAATAATTTTCCTACAACTTTTGATTCAGTAGTTGGGTTTTCTCGTACATTTAGTACATCAGTCGTTACGATTGTTTCTGCTTTAGCAGATGTTGTGAAAATCCCAAGACCAAAAACCGCTGCTGTTGCTATACCCATAAATTTTTTCATAATAGCCTCCATTGCATTTGTTTTCGTTGACCTCATTATAGCAACCATTATTTTCTTATTTGCGAAAAACATAGAATTACAAAGCTTTCGTAACGGCTCATTAATATTCTGTAATAATTCCAGTAATATCCTAAAAGCGCTTTCTTATAGTTTTCAGGGGAGGTTTGAGCATGTGATACATAAAATAAAGAGTATTTCAATTTCTAATAGATTAATAATGTTTCCTAAGTATTACATAATTGTTTCGTAGACATTACAAAAAAGGCGTATTTTGTTGTTGGAGCAGGTAACTAGTTATGTAAAAATAACTATTTCAGTTGTAGAGAAATAGAAATAAGGTGAAATTTAATAAAAAATCGCTATAATTGTTACAAAATAAGTCGAGGTATGGAAAAAATTACGCCTTGATTTTGGTCTAGCACATAGTATTTTTGCAATAATAGGATTCTATCATAGCTTTAGTAGGTTAAAATAATGAAAAGTGTTGATAACGTGAAATATATATAATAGAAGAAACACGATTTAATAGATAAAGTGAAACTTTAATCAGTGGGGGGCTTCCACTGATTATTAGTTGAACCAATCGGACTTTTATGGGCAGCCCGACCCCCACCTAACTTCTTTGCTTTCACTGAATTTTGAGGTGGGGGTCTTACTGCCCATTAAAGCGGGATAAATAAAAAACGTAGGAGTGTAAACTCCTACGTTTTTGTTTATTCATATCGTAAACATTCAATTGGATCCAGTTTTGCAGCTTTGTTAGCTGGCAGTAAACCGAATATAATACCGATTAACATGGAAATACCTACTGCAAGAAGTCCAAGTTCTTTTGAGACAACGAGTGGCCATCCAGCAAAGATGGAGACGATCCAAGCGAAGAAGATGCCGAGCATGAATCCGATAAAACCACCGAGTCCTGTTAAAATACAAGATTCAATTAAGAATTGTGTCAATACTTTACCACGCGTTGCACCAAGAGCTTTACGAATACCAATCTCACGTGTACGCTCTGTTACAGATACAAGCATAATGTTCATTACACCGATACCACCAACAAGTAAGGAGATAGCGGCAATACCACCGAATACCATTTTCATCATACCGATTGATTCATCTAATTGCTTCGTAAATTCACCTAAGTCTTGTGCTTCGAATTTGTGCTCAAACTTAGGAGCTTTCATTTCGTTTAAAACAGAAACGGCTTGTTTTTCTACATTTTTACGTTCTGTCGGAGAGGTCATTGTTAATCTTACAGAGTCATACTCAGTTACTCCTGAAATGACAGGAGCGTTTTCAAGTGATGTATAACCTTCAGGCATCGCCATTCCAAATTCGTTTTTTGTTTCGTATACACCGACTATTTTATACGGCTTTCCTTTTATATCTGTGTATAAATTTGATTCCCAACCATTAAACAATTTATTGAAAGCTTCTTCATTTAATATAACAGCAGGGATTGCTTGGTTTAATTCGCTGTCGTTTAATTCACGACCGTGAACTAATTTTATTTTTGAATCTGTCATAAAGGCGCCTGTTCCACCTTTTAAATCAAGATTTACATCTTTTGAACCGGCAGATGCTTTCACTTTCATACTTACATCTGGATACACATCTTTAACTCCTGACACAGTTTGCAGACGGTTTAGCATATCAGGTGTGATTTTTGCACTATCTGTTCCGTAATCGGGATTTTTGTAGTAAATGGTTACTTCATTATCTTTTCCTTGGCCTAATTCTTCTTTAAACTTTGCATTTGTGCCATCACCCATTGAAATGATAGTAATAATGGCACTAATACCGATAATAATTCCTAGCATCGTTAAGATAGAACGCATTTTATGGGCAAAGATAGAGGAAAGGGCCATGCGTATATTTTCACTCGTGTTCAAAATTAACCTCTCCAATCTTGGACGATATTTCCGTCACGAATTACAATTTGACGTGCTGCAGCTTCCCCGATTTCACGATCGTGGGTAATCATAATGATTGTTGAGCCTTGTTTGTTTAATTCGTAAAAGAGATCCATAATTTGTGTACTCGTTTTCGTATCAAGTGCGCCTGTCGGTTCATCGGCTAAAATGAACTTTGGATTATTTACGATTGCACGTGCAACAGCGACACGCTGTTTTTGTCCACCTGATAATTCGTTCGGTAAGTGAGTAGCACGATCAGCTAAACCTACTTTTGTTAAAGCAGCTAATGAGCGCTCACGTCTTTCTTTTTTATCAACTCCAGCGTAAATAAGAGGTAGCTCTACATTTTGAAGTGCTGTAAGTCTCGGTAATAACATGAAGTTTTGGAATACGAATCCGATCTCCTTATTACGAACGCGTGCAAGTTCTGTTTCAGACATGTTTGAAATATTTTGCCCAGCTAGTTCGTACGTACCTGTCGTCGGTTTATCTAAACAACCGATAATGTTCATTAATGTTGATTTACCAGAACCAGATGGTCCCATAATAGAGGTGAATTCTCCTTGGTTCAGTGTTACGTCAATACCGTGTAATATTTGAACGGATTCTGCACCGTTTTGGAAGGATTTTGTGATGCCTTTTAAGTTAATCACTGGGCGACAACCTCCATACCATCTTTTAAGTCTTTTTCCGGTTTAGAGATAATTTCCTCTCCTTTTTTCACTCCAGAAACTTTTGCTTCACTATCAGTTTCGAATTCAACAGTAACTGCTTGTTCTTTCGCTTTACCGTCTTTTACGACGAAGACAACATTTTTGTCACCTTTTTTCACGATGCTGCTTTTTGGAACAATTGTGCCAGTTGCTTCGCCAGATTTACTTGTTACGTAAACGTGGAAGCCGTTTTGTAATTCTTCACTATTATCTAATGTGACAGTGAATTGATAGTTAGAAACTGTCTTGTTTTCATCCATACTCTTTAATGGTGTAGAACCAATTTCTGTTACTTTTCCTGTCCAAGTCTTACCAGCGACCGTTTTTGATGAAACAGTTACTTCTTGCCCAACTTTCATACTAGCAAGCTCATATTCAGAAAGTTGACCTTTTACTTTAAATGGGCCAGCGTGACGAAGTGTAATGCCGCTCATACCTGTTTTTTCATCAGCGATTTTTACGATATCATCAATTACGCCATCGGCAGGGCTCGTTACAGAAAGTGTGTTTACTTTCTCTTTTGCTGCTTTAATCATCTCATCAGCTTTTTCAACTTCAAATTTCTTCATTTCAAGTTGTGATTCTAATTGCTGTACTTCAATTTCTGATGCTTTTAATGCTTCAGCAGGAAGGCCTGCATTTTTATCTTTTTGTAATTTTTGTTTCGCAGCATCAATTTGCTTTTGGAACAATGTTACTTCTTTTTGTGCGATTTTCTTTTGCATTTCTGCTTCTGTTACACCTTGTTTCGCAGTAGGGTCATTATATTTAAAAAGGAGTTGCCCTTTTTTCACTTCATCACCTTTTTTTACAGCTAATTCATACGTACCTTTTGTTGGATCAAATGAAATTGTTTCAATTCCGTTTGGAATGACTTCACCGCCAAATTTTTGCGCGTTTTCAATCTGTTTTTCTGTTACTTTATATCCGCTATATGCCATTGCTACTTCTGAACCGCCGCCAGCAAATGCAAAGTATGATCCAGCTGCAATTCCGATTGCTACTACACTAGTAATTAACACTTTATTTTTCTTCTTCATCTATTTATCACCTTTTCGTTCGTTTTAGTATCTACATTAAGTATAGAAGAGGTAAAGAATCTGACAAATCGTTTTAGCTTACAATAACCTTACAGTTTTGTAAGGTATGAATATGTAAATGTAAGGTAGAGCTTGTCCCAGCGTAAGCAAATGAATTGACTCGTTGTTTCTTTCTTACAATAATATTGTATGAAGGAGAGGAGGAAGGAAGATGGAAGCTTATTTTAGTGCGCATCCATTAAAACCGTTTATTCCCTACTCAAGGCAACATGCCATTATATTATTTATTCTGTTGGTGGGAATCGTTTTTTTATATCAATACCAAGATGTATTACGTCAAAATGAGTGGAATATAACGGTTCGATATGCGATTGCATTTCTATTTATAGGGAGTGAAATTGGACTTCATATGTGGGAGTGGAAAACAGGGATTTTTGAGCTAGCCACTTCATTACCGTTTGAGTTATGTACAATTAGTTTATTGTTAGCGTCAATTATGATCATAACGAAAAGTTACCGTATATATGAGATTGTATTTTTTACAGGAATTATTGGTGCATCACAAGCCATTTTAACGCCAAACTTGCAGTATGCTTTTCCGCATTTTCGGTTCATTGAATATTTTATCGCGCATATATTGCTCATTTGGGCGCCACTCTTTATGACTTGGGTGGAAGGATATCGTCCGACAGTACAATCTATTAAACGCACAATGATATTTTTAAACATATTGATTCCGATTGTTTCGTTTGTAAATTACAAAACAGGTGGTAATTATATGTTTTTAGCTCATAAGCCAGAAACAGCTTCATTACTTGATATGTTAGGACCACATCCTTACTATATTATTTCATTAGAACTCGCAGCGCTTATTGGATGTTTTATTTTATATATGCCATTTGCGAAAAGAGAAAAACAGTTACACAAAGAATCGTTAGGGTCATAACCTAGCGATTTTTCACATGCTAAATATTTACAATTCAGAAAATTAAGAATAAAATTAAAGGGTAAATTATAGAGAGAGAAGGGCGAAAATGGTCAAAAAAGTATTTTTGAACGGGATGGAAGTGACGATTCAATTTCTTATTTCGATTTTGGGTATTATTTGTTTAGGGACATTGCCGAAACTATTTTATGGATTTGAGCTGCATGCATCACAATACATAAAGAGTTTACAAGAAGTGTTTGTGAATTTAATGGACATCACCAATTTTAAATATGTGGGAGATAAATTTTTATTTCCGCAGCTGTTCGTCCATTATAAAGAAACGATTATTATTTTTTTAGCTGCTTTTTTTATTTCATTATTTGTAGCATTTTGTATTGTTTATGTCATTATGAGTAGTTCACCGCGTATACAACATCGAATTAAATCATTTCTTATCTTGCTAGAATCCATTCCAGATATCCTTCTTATTTTAGTATCACAAATTTTAGTTGTATGGTTTTTTAAACAAACAGGTTTTTTACCTTTTCAAATTGCTTCAATTGGAGGCGAGTCGATTAGGGGGTTGCCAATATTGTGTTTGAGCATCCCGACTACGATTATGTTTGTAAAAATGGTCGTGCTTCGTTTTGAAAATGAACTAGAAAAAGATTATGTACTATTTGCTAAGGCGAAAGGGATGGGGCGCTTTCATATTTTAAATCGTCATATTTTACGAAATGTGTTGCTTAGTACATTATTCTTTGCGAAAACGAATATCTTTTTTATGTTATCTAATTTATATATTATAGAATGGATTTTTAATACGGGTGGTATTTTTATGTTTTTGAAATCGTATGAGGGTATTAGAGTTGAAGTTTTTATCGTGAGTGTACTGCTTATTTATATTCCGATTTTTATTTTATTTAAATTGTTTCATTATCTTATTCCGGCTGCGATGAAGGAGAGATTATAATATGTGGACGTATATAAAACGTGATAAAAGATTTTGGATAAGCATTGGTTTTCTTCTCCTATTAGTTCTTTTGAGCATCGGAAATACGATATGGAATGATGGACATATTAGACAAGTTACATTGCAATATGATGCGGATGAAAATCCGCAAGTACCACCGTTTTCACCTTCATTACAATTTTTACTCGGGACAGACCGGAAAGGGTACGACCTGTTACATTTAGTCATTGAAGGCGCAAAGTGGACGATTGGTATATCTATTTTAATTGCGGCACTTCGAATGGTAATAGGTGTGTTTTTCGGTGTCGTCCTCGGAACGTACATAAAAAGAGGTTTTTCAAAAATTGAGGCTTTCTTTGATAGTTTTACAGTTATTCCGACAGTTATGATTGCGTATTTTTTTCTTCAATTTGCAAGTACATTTGGAAGTGGGGAGGAAACAACAACCTTTTTTGAAAGGGCTTCGTTTCAAGTTGTCTTACTTGTAATGCTTGTAATGCCAGTTATTGCACTGTATGTTGCGAAGGAAGTTCGTAAGTTACGAACGGAAGAATTTGTTGATGCTGCGCGCATATTAGGTGGATCGAGAAGACATATTGTTATAAAGCATCTTTTCCCGCATCTTTATATGACGTTTATACTTGTATTTTTTCAGCAGTTTACGCAGACTCTTACTATTTTACTGCACTTAGGGTTACTAGAAATATTCTTTGGCGGAACGATTAAGTTTTTAGGACCGATAGAAGAAATAGAATCTTACACACATGAATGGTCAGGGCTAATTGGAGTCTATTTTAGATCATTAACAGTGAATCCATGGATTCCTCTCGTTCCGATTACATTTTTTGGACTTACTATTTTTTCAGGAAATATGATTGTAAAAAGTATCGAAGAGGCGATGATGAAAGTAAGGTTAGGAGGAGAGCTAAAGAAGGATGTTGTAGAAGAGGAACAATCTGCTGTGCAGTCAAAAGAAGAGCTGTTTACATTTAAACATACGATGTGAAAATAAAAAGAAGCAAGCATGTATTTCATGCTTGCTTCTTTTCTTTATTTTGTAGAAACTTCACCTTCAGCTTCTGATTGGGGAATATAGTAACCGATTATACCACCGATGATTGCTGGAATAATCCAGCCAATTCCTAAGTTATAAAAAGGAATGGTGTGTACGATATTCGCAATAAAACTTGGTATCATTTCCACATTATCAAGTGCGTGAATACAGCTAATAATGAATGCTGCGATCATTGCTCCGATGTAGACAGAAGGTTTACGTTTCGTATATTTATCAATAAATGATACGAAAATTAAAATGATTGTAATTGGATATAAAATAATTAATACAGGTAATGTAATTTTGATTAATAAACTTAAACCTAAGTTTGAAATCACGAAGCTAAAGATACAAACGTATAGTACAAGCTTTTTGTAAGAAACATTTGTTAGTACTGTTGCGAAATAGTTTGCAAATGCACTTACAACACCGATTGCTGTCGTTAAACAAGCGAAGATAATGGCGATACTTAATAAAACATTACCGCTTGTCCCAAAGAAGTAATACATAACAGTAGCTAATAGTTGACCACCGTTTTCGAATTGCCCTAAGTTTCCGTTTGAAGCTCCGATATAACCGAGTAAGAAATAAACAATTGTTAAGAATAGAGCAGCGATGCTTCCGCAAATGATTGTATATTTTGCGATAGATTTCTTCTCTTGTATACCGTTTTGACGAATTGCATTTACAACGATTGTTGATAGTACGAGAGCACCGATTGCATCTAACGTTAAAAACCCTTCAAGAAATCCTTTGAAAAATGGAATTTCTTTATAGTCACCAACAGGTTCTGCAAACGTTCCTGGTGAAAGAATTGCTTTTGTTGCCATAATTGCAATAATTCCAAGTAAAATGGGCGTTAATATTTTTCCGATATGATCTACTAATTTTGATGGATTTAATGATAAGAAGTAGACGACTGTAAAGAAAATCGCACTAAAAACTAACATAGAGTACCATTGGTCTGGGAAAAGTGGTGCAATCCCAATTTCGTAAGATACAGATCCAGTTCGTGGAATAACAAATAGTGGGCCGATTGAAAGATAAATAATGATAGCGAATACTGCTGCGAATTTTGGATGAACACGGCTTGCTAACGTGTTAAAACTACCACCGGCAAGGGCAACAGCAACGATAGCTAGTAAAGATAAACCGACGTCTGTAATAATAAATCCTGTAATGGAGATCCACATGTTCTCTCCAGAAGAAAGTCCAAGGAGTGGCGGGAAAATCATATTACCAGCACCGAAGAAAACTGCGAATAGTAATAAACTAATCGAAAGTATTTGCGCTGGTTTTAAAGTTGTACGCATATAAAGAAAATCCTCCTACTGAGTGTTTTTGTCGAAAATTCAAACAATTTGTCGAGTAACTGTTATTATTTTAAAGGTCTGATGACTAGAAAGCAATAGGGAATTTTGAAAAAATTAAAAAATAATGCATTAAATCGAATAAATATACTATTTATATGTTTAATAGGAAGGATTTAACTTATAACGTAAAAAAACACATATCCCTAGGATACGTGTTTTAAAAAAATATTTTTTTATCACGTTCTTCTTTTAAAATTTCAACCGCTTCTCTGAAACGTTGTGAATGGACGATTTCTCGTTCACGTAAGAAGCGTAGGCTGTCATTTATATCTGGATCATCTGATAAGTTAATAAGCCATTGATATGTTGCGCGTGCTTTTTCTTCAGCCGCAATATCCTCGTATAGGTCGGCAATTGGATCGCCTTTAGCTTGTATATAGGTTGCAGTAAATGGAACACCAGCAGCGTTATGGTAGTGGAGTGCACTATCATGATCAGCGTAATGAGGGTCAAGACCAGCAGCTTTCATTTGTTCAGGAGTCGCATCTTTCGTCAGCTTATAAACCATTGTAGCAATCATTTCAAGGTGAGCAAATTCTTCTGTACCAATATCGGTAAGGAGACCAATGACTTTATCAGGAATTGTATAACGTTGATTTAAGTAACGGAGTGCAGCAGCTAATTCCCCATCTGCACCGCCATATTGCTCAATTAATAATTTTGCAAGTGCTGGATTACAAGTTCCTACTTTAACTGGGTATTGTAATTTTTTTTCATAAATCCACATAGTTTCTCTCCTTTATATTTGCCATGGCCAAGGACCTTTGCTCCATTCCCAAGGGGCATTAGAATAGCTGTTTCCAAACTGTTGGAGTGGCCCGTATTTTTCTTCCATCTTTTGTTTTAATACTCTTCGTTTATAGGAAAAGTCATTAAATTGATTAATAGCAGCAGTGTCATCTGGATGTGTATCTAAATAAAGAGTGAGTTCGACTAGTACAAAGTCTAGTTCTTGAAGCTCCAGTAACAGCTGATAATATTCTTCTGGTAGCGATTGAGTCACGTCAGTAGTCACCGCCCTTTTTTATAAGGATTTTCATAATAGTCATAAAAAACAGGCCATAAAGTTCCTTTTTGGAGTGCTTCTTTTGGCGTAAATTGCGGTAAGTTTGGTGGTTGAAAGCCTAAAAATAAATTAGGAGGAGTAGAATAATATTTTTTTCCGATAGGAGGACAAGGATCGAGAGGACTATGATAGGGCACAAATGATCTCATATATTTATTCACGAATAAACCTCCTTACATGTTCATTACTACGTATTGTATTCAGACATAATGAGCATTTATGACACATATAAAAAAGTAACAGGTACGGGGGGAATGAATGTGGAGACTGTGAAACAATTCATTGTATTGGAAGTGAAAAACTTAAAGGAAACGTTGTATTTTTACGAAGGGATTTTAGGAATCAAACCTAGTTTAGAAAGACCGCAATTAGATGTAACGGGGGTTTGGTATGATGCTGATTCAACGAGAATTAGTTTTGTTATGAATCGCATGTTAGGTGGGCGGGAAAAAAGTGTTACAGATTCATGTGAGGATTTAACGTTTACGATTTCTAACATAGAGAAATTGAAAAAGAAGCTAGCGTTTTATGAAATTTTATATACAGAAAATGAATGTGCGAGGAGTATTGTAGTACAAGACCCAGATGGATATAAACTTCAAGTAGTAGAGAAGGGTGAATAAACGGAGGGGATTTAGTGGAGAGAAATTATGAAGAAAGTGCATTGTTTGAGCATCAATTTTGGCTAAAGGTACTTACTGATCATGCGCAGTTTTTACTTGATGCGTTAGCGCCGAAGGAAACAGAGGATATAAAGAAAGCTACTTACTTTGTTGAAACATTTACGAATCTGTTAAATAAAGTTCGGAATGTAAATCTGATGGCATTCTCAAAAGAGGCTGAACAAGCAGCTAAGGAAATACGAATGTTTAAATTAAATATTATACAGAAACAGTTGGAAGGAAAAATTACAATTCATTTTACGCCAACTTTTATCAATCATATGGTAAATGAAGTAGAGGAGTATATAACGGTTTTAGAGTTTTTAAAGAAAGGGGAAGTTCCGCCTGTTTTTCATGAACTGCACTATCATCTCGTTTGGTTAACGGATGCGGCTGGTCATGCGGGTTCTATTTCTGGTGGGCTAGATCTTGTTGAAAAAAGATTAAAAGAGAAAAGTGAAGAATTTACGAAGCATTTTGAACAATTTTACTTAAAGGCGGTTGAGATGACTGGATATTTACGAACGGAGCTTCATCATTTTCCAGCATTAAAGAAGTTTACAAAAGATGTTTCACTTGAATTGAAATTATTTTCACATTTTTTACATGAAGTTGAAGAATTGGAGTTATCAAATGAAGTATTAAGTACATTATCAGCTAGAATGGCAGACCATATGGCAAGAGAGGAATGTTATTACTTATTAAAATTGGCTCAATCGTCTGGACTTGAAATGCCAAAATGTAATCCGCTTTAAAGAAAAAGAGGTCAATTTTATTTGGCCTCTTTTTCTGTTTTATTGTCTCTTTTTATTTTTGCTTGTTCAATACTTGCCTGTAATGTCTCCATAATATTGATGATGTTTGGAGCAGGAGAGATTGTTTCCGTTTTTTCCTGTTGTTCAATTTTATTTTCGATTAATTCGGTAAGAGCTTCTTTATATTCGTCTGTATATAACTCTTGTTCGAAAGGGGTTGTAAGATGATGGATTAAATTCATTGCTGCGGTGAGTTCTTGTTTTTGAATCGGATAATTTTCGTTACTTGGTAAGTTAGGTATATTTGTTATATCGCGAATTTCATTAGGGTAGTGAATGGTTTGCAACATAAGTCCATCTTCAAAGTTACGGATAATAGCTAAATGTTGTTTTTTTCTAATAGCAATATGAATAAGCCCAAGTTTATTTGTACGTTCAAGAGCTTCTTTTAATAACAAATATGATTTTTCATGTCCTGGGGTAGGGCCTATAAAATAAGAGCGGTCATAAAGAACAGAATCGATTTCGTCATTTTGGACAAAAGATATAATACGAATGGATTGTGGTTCGTGAGCTTTTTGCAACGCAGCTAATTCTTTTTCATCCATAATAATGTATTTATGAGGTGCATATTCATAGGCTTTTACAATATCTTTATCATCAATTTCTTCATCCGTACAATCGGGAGCGAATTTTTTATATTTAATAGGTGTTAAGCATTCTTTATGGAAACTTAAAAATTTTATATCGTTTTCTTCTACGGCGCTATATAGTTTAATTCCTATATTTAATAGTCCAAGTGAAAGCGCACCTTTCCAGACGGTATGCAAATGAAACATCTCCTTTCGCTTAAAAATGATTATGTATATTATGAGATAGTAAGAAATTTCCTATACGTTTTTTGTTTTTTACGGAAGGGCTTGGGATATAAAATATATTGACAAGCCCTCCAAAATATTTTAATGTGATTGTATAAAATTGTGTATATAAAGGGGAGTAACTTATTACAGTAAAGTCGTCATTACAGGGAGAAACCCTCGGCTTTATTGGCAACGTTTCGTTGTTAGTGAGACCTTTACCAGCAATGGTAAAGGCCCCTTATTGTCTTTTTTAGGACCCTTACCATATTTGGTAGGGGCCTTTTTGTATACAAAGAGAGGAGAAATAAAAATGAAAAAACTGATTAGTAGATTAAGAGTTGTATTTCATGTTCGCCGATTTGTTCCATTCCTATTTGACTTTTTTACTTCAAAAGAGGTTTCAATAAAGAAGAAAATCTTATCCATTGCTTTTTTAGTTGGTTATGTAGCGATGCCGCTTGATTTAATTCCAGACTTCTTACCGTTCATCGGTATTTTAGATGATATTGGGATTGTGTTATTTATTTTGAACCGAATTGTAAAAATGGCCCCAGTTCAATTACAAGAAAAGCATAACGTAAATGTAGGATAGGAGTTAAAATATGGAGCAAATTATTTTAGATATAATCGAGTTTTTAAAGCAGTTTTCTTATTTTGGAGTTGTATTGGCTTTAACGTTTGAATTTATTCCAGCAGAAGTCGTTTTGCCTATGGTTGGATATTGGGTGTACGAGGGTGATATGAATTTTTGGCTAGCTGTATTAGCTGGAACGCTTGGCGGAACGACAGGACCGTTAACGTTATATGCACTCGGTTATTACGGTGGTCGTCCTCTATTAATAAAGTACGGGAAATACTTCTTTATTAAAGAAGAACAAATTCAAAAAGCAGATGATTTCTTTGAGAAATATGGACCAGTTGTAGCATTTGTTGGACGCTTTGTACCGGGAGTTCGAACGCTTATTTCTGTTCCTTGTGGTATGGCGAAAATGAACATATGGAAATTTAGTATTTATACATTTGTAGCAATGTTCCCGCTAACGACTTTATATGTCTATTTTGGAATGAAATTAGGTCCGCATTGGGAAAAGGCTGCGGATGTTGTTGGACAATATATGCTACCTATATTAGGAGGCGTTATTCTTATCGTGGCTAGTATCTTTGTCTATAAATATATGAAAAAAAGAAACAAAACGGAATCTATCTAGTCATATGAATATTTTTTGAAAATAGATGAATAGTACAGGCAAAAGACTCTAAAGGACATACACATATAGGGAATAAAAAAGAGAGAGGGGAAACAACTATGTCTTGTGAGTGCTCAGGGGCAGCGTTAACTTGCTGTCCAGATAAAAATTATGTGCAAGATAAAGTGTGTAGTCCGTGGTCAGGAACCGTAGTAGCGACTGCTATTACGAATGTGCTGTATAACAATAATATTAATCAAAATGTAATTGGAACAGGATTTGTTCGATATGATGTAGGACCAGCAGCAATAACATTAACAGTTCTTGACTCAGCTGGTAATACACTTGATACTCAAACATTAAATCCAGGAACTAGTATTGCTTTTACGTATCGTCGTTTTGAAACAATTGAGGTAACTTTACCAGCCGCAACAGCTGGAACATATCAAGGTGAATTTTGTATCACGACGCGTTATCCACTTTCATAGAAGAATAGGAGAGGGCTAAAATGGGGAATTCTAGTTTATCTTGTTGCTCCAATAATACGCTTGTACAAGATCAAGTATGTATAGATTGGTCCGCTACTGGTGCGGTAACGGAAACGGTGTATACGAATAATATTACGCAAGATTTATACGCATCAGGTTATGTGAAATATGATGTAGGTACAGCTCCAATTACGGTGAATTTTTTAGTAGGAGCGACAGTGGTGAATACAATTACTGTACAACCACAAAGTAGTGGATCCTTTACAGTAAGGTACTTTACTACAATTCAAATCGTAACGACAGGAACGGGAGTAAGCCAAGGACAATTATGTTTAACGGTACGTTATCCAATTTCATAAGAAAAAGCATACCAAAATGGTATGCTTTTTCTTATAGTTTGTAAGTTGAGGTCATAAATCATTTTAAAAGCAAAATGAGAATTGACAACAATATTTTCCTTCTATATACCGAATTGGATTATTTGGGAGATTAATAATTGCCACAGATTGTAATGATTGACCTGTATATGACATTGTGTTGCCAGGATAGACAGTGAAAGTATTTGTCACCTGTCCAATAATTTGAACCGTAACCGCTTCAGTACTACTAGTGCTATTATACACAGAAATATTACCCGATATTTTAAGTACACCATCTCCTTCCCATAAGATTAATGTAGAACCTTCAGAAGGCGGTGGAATTTCTTTTGTTATAAAAAAATTACCAGCGAATTCATTGTTGACTAATTCACAAGATGGTGGGTCAGGGGGAGTAGGTGGATCATAGGGAGGGCAAATGATAGATAAAGGGGCATAACAGCCGATATTTTTTTTACAAGCCATTAATAGCTCCTCCCTTCATAGTTTCTTTTTATTACTATTAAATGTTGCAAAACGATAGTTGTGTTAATAAAGGGGCAAAAAATTTCAGGAAAGTTTGTTTAATAGGCGTCCAACTCATAATCATGAATAAGAGTCTGTTAGACAAAAGATGGTTGTATAAGATAATACAAATAATGTTGGATGTTACAGTAAATTGACTGTATATTTACAAAAATTAAATAAATTTTATTTGTAATTTATATGAAGTTAATATGTGTTCAGTACAATAATCATTGTAATTAATTGATTATATGAGGAGGATTCATGTGGAAAGAACAGCTTTACGAAAAGTAAAAGGACTTATTGGATTATTAATGGTTTTTGTATTAGCGTTCGTATCATTTCCGTGGAGTACATCAGTTAAAGCGGAAGAGAAAAAGCAAGAAAAGGCACCGAGTGAGAAGAAGATAGTTTTTCCAATTGTAAGTGATGTACATATTAAGAATAGTGGAACGGATGATACGTTTCGCTGGAAACGAGCAATCGAGCAACTGAATACACTTGCACCTAAACAAGATGCGTTTGTAATTGTGGGAGATTTTACTGATTCAGGATCGGTACAACAATACGATCGTTTCATGCAAGTGTATAATGAAAATGCAAATAAAGATGCCGTGCGAATGAATTCTCTTGGTAACCATGATTATTGGAACGGTTTATCTGTAGAGGGCGCACAGAAGCGTTTCTTAGAAAAAACAGGAATGGAATCGATTTACTATCACAAAGTGGTGAAAGGTTACCATTTCCTTGTTATGTCTCCGGAAGATGGGACAACTCATGGATATTATTCAGACAAGCAAATTAATTGGTTAAAAGAAGAAATGGCAAAGGCACAAAAAGATGATCCAGAAAAACCAATTTTCGTATTTTTACACCAACATATTAAAGATACAGTATATGGTAGCCAAGAGTGGGGAACAAAAGATAGTGCAAAAATTAACGAGGTGTTGAAAGCATATCCACAGGTTATTACGTTTTCAGGTCATTCACATTATCCGTTAGATGATCCAAGATCGATTCATCAAAAAGACTTTACATCAGTTGGTACATCTTCAGTAAGTTATATGGAAGTTGAAGGTGGTAAAGTACAAGGGAATATCCCACCAGGAGCTAGTACATTAAGCCAAGGGTTATTAGTAGAAGTAGACGATAAAGAGGTAACGATTAATCGCCGTGATTTCCATACAAATTCTTGGACAGGCGAGCCTTGGAAAATTAAATTACCAGCAAAGAAAGAAACATTTACACATGTAGAAGATCGTGATAAAGAAAAGCCTTACTTTGTAAAGGATGCAAAGCTTGCGGTATCAAATGTAACAGAAAATGCAGCAACAGTAACATTCCCACAAGCGCTGGATAACCTTCTTGTTCATTCTTATCGCGTACAAGCTAGAGATAAGCAAACGGGAGAAATAAAGAACAAATTGTTGGCATTCTCAGAGTTTTATCGTGATCCAGTGCCGAAAGAGCTCACATTTACACTGGCAGGGTTAGATGGTGGGAAAACATATACACTTGAAGTAGTTGCGATTGATTCATTTGGCAATGAAAGTGTACAACCATTAACGGCGGAAATTACTACGAAAAAAGATAATATTGACCCGAATGTGAAAGTACCAAAGGCTGATGTTTTCGATGTAAACTTTGCAGATGGTACATTTAAAGACAATTCATCATTTGGTACAAAAGGTGATGTGAAGGGCAATGTGACTATTGAATATGATAAAGCATTGAAAAAGAATGTTATGAAGCTAAACGGAAAAGCAAACACATTTGGATACCTTCCATTTTCAGCAGCACAAAAAGAGAAAGTTGTAAATACGTTTACGTTAGAAACAGTATTTTCAATGAATGAAATTCGCGGACAAGGTATTTTGCAAAATACAGAGAGTGGCGGAATCGGTTTTGAATCTACAGGAAGTGGCTATGTTGAATTATGGGCTCACATTGGTGGCAGTTATAAACGTGTTGGTGTTCAATTAGAAGCAAACAAAACATATCACTTAACAGGAACGTATAACGGAAGTGAAGTAGCTATTTATGTAGATGGTAAAAAAGTAAATAGCCAACCGGCTACAGGAAAAGTGTATCATCCAAATGTACCATTTGCACTTGGAGCGGATCCTGATAGCAATGGAAATGGTGGTATTCCGTTAAATGGACAAATCGCGCTTGCGAAATTATATAGTAAAGCGTTAAGTTCTTCAGAAGTATTAGCAGCTTACAATGAGTTTTCTAACCGTACGAAGTTAGAGCAAGTAAATGCGTTATTTGAAGAACTTGGAAAAGTAAAAGAAGTGTTAGCTGGTACGTATGAGTTTGGGGATAAGCCAGGTCAATATTCAAAGGAAGCATTTCAAGAATTAGAGAAAAGCTATAATAATGCAAAACAAGTGTTTGAAAATGTAGCGAGTACGGGAGAACAAATTGTTCAAGCGTATAATGAATTAAAAACTGCAAATCAAACATTTATACAATCTAAAGTAGTAGAACAACCGAAAACATTGAAAGAAAAATTACAAATGAATATTGAATCTGCAAAAGCAGTAGTGAAAAAAGCGCAAGCTGCAAATGTAACGGACGGTTCAGTGAAATCATTGAGTCAAAAAATTACAGTGGCAGAATCTGTGTTAAAAGATGCGAAAGTAAAGGATGCACAGGTAGAAATGATGAATCGTACATTAGAGTATGCGATTTCACTAGTTGAAAAAAGCATAAACAAATAAGAGAGAAGAGAAAGAAGCTTATCATGATAGGCTTCTTTTTTGTTATACTAAAAGTAGCATAGAATGAAGGAGCGAATAATTTGGAAGAGAAAAAGTTAAAAAGAATTCTTGAATATGTATGGATCGCGGTTGTGCTCCTTGTAGGATATTATTTCTTAAAAGAAAAAAGTATATGGGTTTTATTTTTAATGACGTTTTTATTAGCGGGTTTAGGCACGTTATTTATTAATTTCTTCTTTGATAGTTTAAATGCATGGAAGAAGAAAAAGAAGGGAACGAAGTAAAGGAGGGAATATATGCAAAAGTGGAAGCTCATATATCAGGTGATTATTTTCTTAGTGCTTGTAGGTATTGGAATTATTAAATACGCAACGCTAATAGGGAATTGGGCATCGTTTACAGCTTGCATCGGCATATTTTTCATTTTACAATCGTTAACGAAAAAATATAATAGCACAGAAAGATAGCTCGCCGTTTTATTGGCGAGCTATTTTGTTATGCTTTTTTCTGTTCATCGTTTGCTTTTTCAGTAGCTAAATGACTATGTTTTCTAGAGTAGAAGAAATAGAAGCATAAACCGACTATAAGCCAAGCTATAAAGCTAATCCATGTCGTTTTAGATAAATTAGCCATCAAATATAAACAGCAAAGAATCGCGACAACTGGTAGTACAGGTACGAAAGGTGTGCGGAATCCGCGTTTTAAGTCAGGGTGTGTTTTTCGTAAAATAAGTACTGCGCAGCAAACGAATGTGAAGGCTGTTAATGTGCCGATATTTACTAAATTCGCTAATACGTGCAGATCTAAAAGTCCTGCTAATAAAGCGGCAACAACACCAGTAATCCACGTATTTAATAAAGGGATTTTCACTCTTTTATTTACACGTGCTAACGCTTTTGGAAGTAGGCCATCGCGGCTCATCGCATATGAAACGCGAACTTGTCCATACATAACGACTAAGAGAACGGTTGTCATTCCAGTCATCGCTCCAACAGCGAGTAGTCCTGCAATCGTATCTTCCCCAACGAAATGCAAGGCAAACGCAACTGGATCAGAAACATCTAATTGTGTATACGGAACCATACCTGTTAAAACGAAAGATACAATCATGTATAAAACAGTACAAATAAGAAGGGAACCGATAATGCCAATTGGTAAATCACGCTGTGGTTTTTTCGTTTCTTCCGCAGCGGTTGCGATTGCATCAAAGCCTAAGAAGGCGAAGAATACAGTAGCAGCTCCAGTAATAATACCGTCGTATCCGAATGGGATGAATGGTGTCCAATTTTCAGGTTTTACATATTTTGCACCTGCTACGATAAAGGCGATAATAACTGCTAACTTGATCAGAACCATAATATTATTAATGCGTGCGCTTTCACGTATACCAAAACTTAAAAGACCGGTAATGATGAGTAAAATACAAACAGCTGGTAAATCAATGAGACCACCTTTTCCTACGCCAGGTGCCGAGGCGATTATGGCGGGCAGATGGATGTTAAATCCTTGTAGTAAAGACTGTAAATAACCAGACCAACCGACAGCTACTGCTGCGACTGCCAGTAAATATTCGAGCATTAAACACCATCCGACGATGAAGGCGACGACTTCCCCGACTGTCATGTATGCGTAAGTATACACACTTCCTGAGACAGGAATAGAAGAAGCAAATTCGGCATAACAAAAGGCTACACAAGCACAAGTAAATGCAGCAATAAGGAATGATAGCATAATACCAGGACCAGAATGTTTCGCTGCGACAATACCTGTTAATACAAAGATCCCTGTCCCAATTACGGCGCCAATTCCTAAAAATGTTAGATCGAGTGCAGTTAATGTTCTTTGTAGTTGTCGTGGTGATTCAGTAGTAATCGCCTTTTTTCGTAATAATGATTTCACTTTGGACTCTCCCCCCCGTTTTTCATTTCCATAACTGCGAATGTAGTATGAGCCCACTAGAAAAGAGTATGTAAGGAAATCGAGGTACAGTTATGGTGCGTAGTTTTTTAAAATTGCTGGATTAATCTTAATATAATTCAGAATATTTTGTCAAATAAAAATATGACAAATAAAATGCGGATGAATAGGAGAAACTACTTGCAGGGATGGACGAGGGTTAACGACCCACTGATTAAAGTTAAAGTAGGAGAAGATGCTATGTTATTTTATTTTGAACTTGTCGTCATTTTACTTTGTACGAAATTAGCTGGTGATATTAGCGTAAGGCTTGGCCAGCCTTCTGTACTTGGTAAATTAATTATCGGTATTATTATCGGTCCAGCTGTACTTGGTATTATAAATAGTTCTGAACTGATTGATGAGCTGAGTGAGATTGGTGTTTTACTCCTTATGTTTATGGCTGGACTTGAAACAGATTTAGAAGAACTAAATCGGAATTTGAAATCATCATTTGCAGTAGCAGCTGGTGGAATTATTTTTCCTTTCATCGGTGGTTATGTAACAGGATTGCTGTTTGGACTAATACAATCTCATGCAATTTTTTTAGGGTTATTACTTTGCGCAACGTCAGTTAGTATTACAGTGCAAACGCTAAGAGATTTAGGAAAAATGAATACGAGAGAAAGTACAACGATTTTAGGTGCTGCCGTATTTGATGATGTCATTGTCGTTATTTTATTAGCATTTGTTATGAGCTTTTTAGGAACGCAAGATGTGAATATAACACTCGTTATCGTAAAGAAAATTATTTTCTTTGTCAGCATCGTTTTTATTGCATGGAAAGTTGTTCCATGGATTATGAAAATGCTCGTACCACTTCGTGTAACAGAAGCATTAATTAGTGCAGCACTGATTATTTGTTTCTCTTTTTCGTATTACAGTGAAATGATGGGAATTGCAGGTATTATTGGAGCATTTGCAGCTGGAATTGCCATTTCGCAAACAGAGTATAAGCATGAAGTGGAACATAAAATTGAACCGATTGCTTATGCGATATTTGTACCAGTCTTCTTCGTAAGTATCGGAATGGAAATTACATTTCAAGGTATCGGAAGCCAGCTTTGGTTCATTATTATCATGACACTTATCGCGATTTTCACAAAGTTAATCGGATCAGGTTTAGGAGCAAGGTTAACAGGATTCAACCTTCAATCTTCTATTAGTATCGGGGCGGGTATGGTGTCGCGCGGAGAAGTGGCACTTATTATCGCGGCCAATGGACTTGCGGCGAATTTATTAGCGAAAGAAAATTTCACAGCGATTGTTATTGTCGTTATATTGACGACGATTATTACGCCGCCGCTTTTGAAGAAGTATTTCGTATAGTGAGGAAGGGCTTATCTGACGTGGATAAGCTCTTTTTTTATCCCATTAAAGTCCGATTGGTGAGAGCTGATAATCAGTGGGGGATGAAGAAAACCCCCACTGATTAAAGTTTCACTTTATTGGAAAAAGCAATAGTCATATAGCGTGAATGGGTTGTAATTATGGTAAAATCTACGTATATGATAAGTCGAGGGGAGAAAATGTGTGAAGATTACGAAGGAGAAGGTTATCGGTGTAATCGTACTTATTGCCGTATGTATACCATTTACTGCATGGAAAGAATCAAAAGTGAAAGATTTTCCGGTTTCTATTTTCTCGGAAGAAGCAGATGGTGAGTACGACCAGAAGCTGAAATATACTGCTTTTTTACCTGATGTTGCGATTTGGATGAAAGGTTGGGAAAAGAAGTGGACAGAAGGGGAAAGAACTGTTTATCAAAAAGGGAATCGCATTGTAAATGTGTTTCATCCTCCTGGCGATAATGGTTTTTACCTTCTTGAAGCAAGAGAAAATAAGTAAACGCAACCGTAAGAAGTGGAGGTTAAATAGTGAAAGCTTCAACGTTACTATTTAAAATTGAAAGTAATATGGATCAATTTTCACCAGCTGAAAAGAAGGTTGCCATGTACATAACGGAGAATGCAGAGATTGTTCCGAACTTAACGACGAAAGAAGTGTCAACGAATGCAGGCGCAAGTGAGGCGAGTGTTGTTCGCTTTTGTAAGTCGATTGGAATCGGAAGTTTTAAAGCATTTAAAATCGCGCTCGTTCGCGAATTAACGATTGCTGATTATAATATTAATGATTTTTCAGTGATGAATACGGAAGATGGACCGTACGACTTGTTTAATAAAGTTACGTATGTGAATAAAGCTGCAATTGAGGCGAGCGTGACGGCGATAGATAAAAAAGAACTTGAAAAAGCTGCAGATCGTATTGTAAATGCCGATAAAATTATCTTTTACGGAGTAGGCGGATCAGCTACTCCGGCGATGGACGGAGCTTATAAATTTACAAGGCTCGGATTTACAGCGATGATGCTATCTGATTTTCATATGATGTTGCCACTTGTGACGAATTTAAAAGAAGGCGATATATTTGTGGCAATTTCAACATCTGGTCGTACGAAAGATGTACTTGAAATGGCGCAATATGCGAAGAGACAAGGTGCAACAGTTATTGCGATTACGAAGCTTGATCAATCATCACCGTTATATAAAGAGGCAGACATTCGTCTTTGTATGCCAGATGTAGAACAAGATCATCGTATTGCAAGTATTGCTTCAAGAATGACGCAATTGAACATGATAGATGCTCTATATGTGATTACCTTTAATCGTATTGGTAATAAAGTGCTGGATCAATTTATGGAAACAAGAGAAGAAGCTTTGCGATTACGGAAGCTAAAATGAGAAGATGGGGAAACCCATCTTTTTTTGCATACGGACGGACATAAATTCGTCATGAAAAGAAATTAAATTTCATAAAATAATAAAGTAATATTGATTTTAAATTTCTTAAAGTTATAATTAAAGTATGAAATTAAATTTCAAAGTAGGTGGGAATATGTTAGAAAATTTATCGACAGAACACCGTAATGAAAAGACGATGAATTTAGATGAGATGAGCATAAAAGAAATTCTGCAAAGTATGAATGAAGAAGATCGTACTGTTGCGTTAGCAGTTGAAAATGAAATAGAGCAGATTGAAAAAGTTGTGCAGACTGTTATTAAATCTTTCGAAGAAGAGGGTCGATTAATTTACATTGGGGCTGGTACAAGTGGCCGTTTAGGTATTTTGGACGCAGTGGAATGTCCGCCGACATTTGGCACAGACGATAAAATGGTGCAAGGATTTATAGCAGGTGGATTGAAAGCGTTTACTAAAGCGGTAGAAGGTGCAGAAGACCGTGAAGAGTTAGCGGACGAAGATTTAAAAAGTATAGGATTAAATGAGAAAGATACAGTGATTGGAATTGCAGCAAGTGGTCGAACTCCTTATGTTATTGGTGGCTTGAAGTACGCGAATCGTGTAGGAGCGAGTACAGCGAGTATCTCCTGTAATAAAAATGCTGAAATAAGTAAATATGCAAAAATAAATGTGGAAGTAGGAACAGGCGCAGAAATTTTAACAGGCTCAACGCGTTTGAAAGCTGGTACAGCGCAAAAATTAGTACTCAATATGATTTCAACAGCATCTATGATTGGTGTAGGGAAAGTATATAAAAACTTAATGGTAGATGTGCAATCTACAAATGAAAAATTAGTAGAACGATCAAAACGAATTATTGTGGAAGCAACAGGTGTTAGTTATGAAGTAGCAGCGGAGTATTATGAAAAAGCAGAACGTAACGTGAAAGCTGCGATTGTTATGGTGTTGTTGCAGTGTGAGTATGGGGAAGCACTGCAGAAATTAAAAGAAGCGAAAGGGTTTGTGAAAAAGGCACTATAAAATAATAGGGAGGGGGATTCTATTATGAAGAAAGAAGAGAGAATGGCCAGAGAAATTTCAGAGCAACTTGGGGGAGTAAAGAATATTCGTGGCATTGCTCATTGTATGACGAGACTACGGTTAACGCTTCATGATGAAAGTAAAGTGAACATGGACCTTTTGAAAAAAGTTGAAGGGGTTATGGGAGTTATTGAAGATGAGACGCTTCAAGTTGTCGTTGGTCCGGGGACGGTAAATAAAGTAGCAGCTGAGATGGAAGGTTTAACAGGACTCCGAATTGGTGAAGTGGCAGATCATCACCTTGAAGATCTTGGGCAAGAGATGAAGTCAGAGATTAAGAAGAAAAATAATACACCGGTGAAAAACTTTTTAAGAAAAATAGGAAGTATTTTCATTCCATTAATTCCGGGTCTTGTTGCATCAGGTATTATAAATGGGGTCGCTAACTTTGCGAAAAATGCAGGTGCTGATCCGAATGCAACGTGGCTACAAATGTTGCTACTCATTGGCGGCGGTATCTTTACATTCTTAGGCATTTTAGTCGGCTGGAATACAGCGAAAGAGTTTGGCGGGACACCGGTTCTTGGGGCAATTGCTGGTATTTTAATTTTTAACCCGGCGATGGCGACTGTAAAATTATTCGGTGAAGCGCTCGTACCCGGACGGGGTGGATTGTTTGCAGTTATTTTTGCAGCGTGGCTTATGGTTGTAGTGGAAAAACAAGTTCGAAAAGCTGTGCCAAATGCAGTTGATATTATCGTGACACCGCTTATTACTGTGTTAGTCGTAAGTATCGTAACGATGTTAGCCATTCAGCCGGTAGCAGGTTTCTTATCTGAAGGAATTACAAGCGGAATTAATGGTATTTTAAGTATTGGTGGCGCGTTTGCAGGAGCAGTACTTGCAGGAACATTTTTACCGCTCGTTATGGTCGGATTACATCATGGTTTAACACCGATTCATATGGAGTTTATTAATCAAACGCACGTAACACCTTTATTACCAGTACTCGCAATGGCTGGAGCTGGGCAAGTAGGAGCTGCGATCGCCATCTATGTGAAAACAAAAAACAAACGACTTCGTAACGTAATTAAAGGTGCATTACCAGTTGGCTTTTTAGGAATTGGCGAACCGTTATTATACGGGGTTACATTACCACTTGGGAAACCGTTTCTTACCGCTTGTTTAGGGGCAGCTGTCGGTGGTGCATTCCAAGCAGTTATGAAAACAGCTGCACTCGGAATTGGTGTATCAGGATTATCATTAATTCCGTTAATTGCTGATAATAAATATTTACTATATTTCCTTGGATTAGTCGTTGCATATACTTTCGGATTCATCTTTACGTACTTCTTCGGATTTAAAGAAGAAATGGCAGAAAACATATAGAGAAAGGGATTCCTTTCTCTTTTTCTATTCATGGAAAGGGAGATTCATATGCTAGGAGTATCAATTTATCTTTCAAAAGAGCGAGTAAAGAAACAAGAAGAATGGCTAAAAGTAGCGAAGGAAAACGGGTTTTCATCTATTTTTACATCACTTCATATACCAGAAGATGACCCTGGTACATATAAAGAGCTAATTCAAATACTTGGGAAGCAAGCTCTTGAAAATGAAATGGAATTAATGGTTGATGTTTCCCAAAAATCGCTACACCATTTAGGAATGACATACGAAAATGTGGAAGAGTTAGTAGAATGGGGCATTACTGGTTTACGAATGGACTATGGCATCACGCCGAAAGAAATCGCGCGCGTATCCCATAAAATGAAAGTAGCCTTAAATGCGAGTACGATTACAGATTCATTTTGGAAAGAGTTAATCACTGAAAAGATACGGATAGAGAATGTAGAAGCGTGGCATAATTTTTACCCGCGCCCAGAAACAGGACTAGCGAAGTCCTTCTTGCAAAAGCAAAATCAATACTTACATGAGTGCGGAATAAAAACGATGGCATTTATTCCGGGAGATGGTGAAAAACGTGGTCCGCTATATGAAGGCTTACCAACGTTAGAAAAGCACCGCAATATGCGCCCGCTTGAAGCGTACTTAGAACTTGTACAAGATTGTGGTGTCGATAAGGTGTTAATCGGGGATATAAGCGGAAGTGTAGAAAGTGTACAAGAGATAGCGAGTGCGAGTAGAGGGATTATTCCGCTGCGGTACAAATCGTTTATAACGGATAAAGAAGTATTAAAAATGGTAGAGCAAGTGCATACGAATCGATTAGATCCAGCTCGTGATGTCATTCGGTCTGTAGAATCACGAGAAGAAAATAAAGTGATTTTACAGCCAATGAATGCAATTTTAAGAAAGAAAGGCAGCATTACAATTGATAATGAATTGTACGGTAGATATGCTGGAGAGATGCAAGTTGCTGTACATGATTTGCCTGCAGATGAGAAAGTGAACGTTGTTGGCATGGTTGTAGAAGAGGATATATCTTTATTGCCGTATGTTGGTGCTGGAAAAATGTTTCAACTTTTTTGTGTAATAGAATAAAAGCTTGAATTAGCGCTATTTTGTAAGAAAACATTATCCGTAAAAGGGATAATGTTTTTTGTTTTCTTTAAAAAAGTATTTGACGAATGAAATGAAATACCGTATTGTTTTGACTTGTAAATAAAAGTTCACCATAACAAAACAAAAAGGAGAGAAAAAAATGAATCAATATATTGGGAATTTAATTATTCGTATTGTGTTAGGAGTAACGTTCTTTGCACATGGTTTAGCGAAGTTTCAATCAGGTATCGATAACGTAGCAGGATGGTTTACAAGCATTGGCTTACCAGGCGGTCTTGCGTATGGCGTAGCAACAGTTGAATTAGTTGGTGGTATATTATTAATTATCGGTTTAGGCGTACGATATGTAGGATTGCTATTCGCTCTTATTTTAGCTGGAGCAATCGTAAAGGTAAATGGAGCAGCCGGTTTATTAGGAGATGGAAAGAATCCAGGATATGAATTAGATCTTGCATTATTATCAATGGGTGCGTATTTATTCGTTGTAAAAGCAGAAGGATATGTAGATCGTTTCGTAAAAGAGAAAGTAATGAAAACGAAGTAAACTTATTTATAAATTGTTGACTTGAATCATTGATGTAACTATAATGATTACAATGTGTAGAGTAAGAATAAAACAATTTAAATATTTTTACACGCAGTGTAACAGTTTCGGTTACACTGTGTGTAAAAAATAAATAAAACGGGAGGAAGTAACATGCCTAAATCAAATTTAGAAATTATTCGAAGTACATATGAAGGATCAGCTTCTTCGAATGCAAAACATTTAGCAGAAGCCCTCTCTGAAAAAGTAGAATGGACAGAGGCGGAAGGGTTCCCGTACGGGGGAACTTATATCGGTGTAGAAGCAATAATGGAAAATGTATTTAGCCGATTGGGATCAGAATGGGATGATTATAAAGCGAGTGTAAATACATATCATGAAGTAAGCGGAAAAGATGTAATTATTGCTGAAGGTATGTATTCAGGAGTTTATAAAGACACGGGAAAATCATTTGAAGCAGAATTTGTTCATGTATGGCAACTTGAGAACGGAAAAATTGTGAAGTTTAAGCAGTATGTAGATAGTCATCTTGTTAGAGAAGCGATGAAGAGATAATGCTTTTTAAATGGGGCGTAGGTATATGCATTACAATTATAGTAATTTTCTCGTCTATAGTTGGCGGAAAGAAATTGCTTGCATATGTGGAAAAAGAAAATAAAAATATTCAAACCCAGCAAGCGGCAAACGAAAAAGAGAAGAAAGTTGCAGAAGAATCTCCACAAGTTAGTGAAGGTGAAATTATTTCTACTATGCACAAAATGGTACACCAAAAGGTAAAATCCTCTGAAAAATGGGGATTTGTAGAAATGACAAACAAGGAAATTTCTAATGTGAAAAGAGATATTGAAAATAGTAAAGGTTTTCAATATAAAATGAAGTTATTTTCTATTATAAATAGATGGGAAAAAGGAGATTTTTCTCAAACTGTTGAGGAGCACAACTTTTTATGGAGCCTTCAAGGTGGAGATACTGGCAAGGCAACAGAACGTTTATCACCAGAAGAGGAAAAGCAGTATATAAAAGAAATGAAGAATAAATAAAAACATCGCCAACTCAGATGACGATGTTTTTTCATTACGAATGTTTTCGTATTAAAGCTCCAGTTGGCTGAACAGTAACTGTTTTGAAATGAGAAAATAAATAACATCCTGTTACAACGATCATTGTCCCTACAATTTGTATCCATGTTAGTTCTTCACCGAGGAACAGGAATGCTAAAATAGCGGTAAAAATTGGATTAAAGTTTAGAAAAATACCAGATGTAGTTGCTCCTAATTTTTGTACGCCAACATTCCAAAATACCATACAAAGAACTGTGGAAATGAGTCCTGTATATAAAAGTGATGTTATAAAAGAAGTGTTGATATTTGTAACAGTGAAGCTTCCAGTGTTAAATGGCAGTAATAAAATAACGCCGAAAATACCAGAGTATAATGTGGCCATGAGTGGTGTCGTTGTTTTTGTTGCCCATTTACTACAAACAGAATAGATTCCCCAAATGCAAACAGCCGCAATCATCCATAAGTCACCACTATTAAAATGTAGTGAAAATAAAAGTGCAAGGTTACCTTTTAATAGGACGAGGATCACCCCGAAGAATGAAAGAATCATAGATAAAATTTGAAGTGTATTTACTTTTTCTTTTAGAAATAAGACAGAAAATAATGCGATTGAAATTGCGTTTAATGTAGAAATAAGCCCTACATTTGTTGCGGATGTTTTTTCTAATGCTAAAAATTGAAAGATGTTAAAAAGAGCGACCCCTGAAATCCCCATGAGTATTAACGGAAGTATCGCCGCGCGTGGTGGAATGATTTTCTTTTCTTTAAACCATACCATCGGTAATAAACAAACAATCGCAATCATCCATCTTAAACTTGTAAGTGTCATTGGAGATGCGTGATCAACGAGTGATTTTCCAACGACAAAGTTTCCTCCCCATAATAAGCTCGTTAGTAATAGTAAAAAGACATAAAAATAAGGCATATTAAAATCCCCTTTGTTGTAATCAATGTGAATTTTAAATAATTTTAGCATTTTTCTTCTGTATGTAATATATTCTTTTGTATAATGAACAAAAGTCGATAAAATATTTTGTTTTAAATAGTGTTTTAGAAATGATGTTCAGTTTTATATAAGTTGTAAGGTGTTTTTTCGAATAATCATCGGTAAGAAAAAAGGGGGAATTGTAATGGAGTCGTCAGTTATTAAAGTGTTGGATGATTTGGACGTACAAATTTTAGATATATTGCAGAAGGAGTCACAAGTAAGTAATGCAGAGCTTGCACGACGCGTTAATTTATCACCAGCTGCAATGCATGCAAGAATTAAAAGGTTAGATGGAGAAGGATTCATTGATAAGCAAGTAGCTATTTTAAACCAAGAAAAGCTTGGTTTTGATTTGTTATGCTTCATTTTTATGAGTACGAATATTCATCAATCGGATAAACTTGAAGTGCTGGAAAAAGAATTAGAAGCGATGCCTGAAGTGTTAGAATGTCACTGCTTAACAGGAGAGTATGATTATTTATTAAAGGTTGCAAATCGTGATCGTAAAGAATTAGAGCAGTTTATTAGAAAGCTAAATAAGCTTGGTATTACAAAGATACAGACGAGTTTAGCACTTCGTGAAATTAAATATTCGACCGTATTACCGATACGAAATGAGGGACCGAGCATCGATTAGATCGCTTGGTTTTTTGTTTGTATAAAGTGATTGACGAGACGAAAAGAGAGATGTATTATTATATAAAAATATGTATTAAAATTCACTTTAAGTTATAAATATTAATATCGGGGACAAGGGGATAGAATATGAAAATCTGTAATGCGGTTACGAGTGATGTGAAAGAAATTTATAATCTCATTGAGATTTACGCAAAAGAGGGAGTGGTTTTACCGCGTTCTCTTTTATCTCTCTATCAATATTTACAGTGTTTGTATGTTGTGAAAGAAGAGGGGGAAATCATCGGAGTTGCTGGTTTACATGTATTAGGAGAGGACCTTGCAGAAGTACGATCGTTAGTCGTTTCGCATACATATGCAGGAAAAGGGATTGGACGTATGTTAGTAAACCATGTAATAAATGAGGCGGCGAAAATAAAAGTGAGTAGAGTTATTTCTTTAACATATGAAACGGAATTTTTTCAAAAGTGCGGGTTTGATTTTGTGAATAGAGATGCTTTGCCAGAGAAAGTATGGATTGATTGTAGGCATTGTCCAAAGGTAGATTATTGTGATGAAGTAGCGATGATTCGGTATGTTGGGTGAAAAAAGTAAAAAAGAGCAGCTAGCAAAAGCTAACTGCTCTATTCAAGGGATCTCTCCAAGGGGGAGTGGAGAAAATATTATGTTACTAGCAGTATTGACAGATTATTAGGAAATATACAAATCTGATGAAAGAAATTTTAAATAAACTTTCGGCATTGACAGTTTTTAAAATATTCATGTACAATATACATGAATGACATTCAGTCATTTTTTGTGGAAGCGTGTAGTTAGTTTGAAAACGGAACAAATATAAATGGTAAATGAGGATGATAGTTGTTTATATAGTAGTGATGAAAGAGTATATTTTTTTAAAACAAAAATGACTGATAGTCAGTCATAAGAGGTGAGAGGTATGAAGAATAGAGCTTGGTTATATGTCATATTAACATGTATCTTTGAAATTTTTTGGGTGTTTGGTTTTAATACAGCCGATACTTGGTGGCATTGGATTATTATTTTAGGCGTTATCGCTGTTGATTTTCACTTCCTTTCTAAAGCGTGTGAGCATCTTGCAACAGGGACTGTATATGCTGTTTTCGCCGGAGCTGGTACGGTAGGTACTTTCTTAATGGATGTATTCCTTTTCGGCGGGAGTTTCAGTGTAGGGAAATTATTCTTTATCGTGATGGTTGTAGCCGGCGTTATCGGTTTAAAACTAGCTGATAATAAAGAAGAAACTGTGGAAGGAGCTGCTTAAAGATGGGTTGGTTTTTCGTATTTTGTGCTGCAATTAGTGAAATAGTCGGTGTGATCGGTCTTAAAATGTATAGTAAAGATAAAACGTTAGCAAATGGTGCACTTTATATAGGTGGGTTTGCTACATCTTTTGCATTCTTGTATACATCTTTCTTATTTTTACAAGTAAGTGTCGCGTATGCGGTTTGGATTGGTATTGGAACAGCAGGTGCCGTTTTATTAAACATGTTCCTGTTTGGTGAGTCGAAAAGCAAAGCACGTATCATTAGTGTGGCTCTTATTGTATGCGGCGTGACAGGATTAAAGGCTCTTTCGTAAAGATATACTGTATCTCCTAACAAGTCGTTAGGAGATTTTTATCGTAAAAAGTACACGATAATTGACAGTATAGCTAGTTATTCTATAAAATGAGTGACAGTCATTCAATACGCGTGTGAAAGGGTTTAGATGATGAATAAAAAAGAGAAAATTGTCTATGCAGCTATTGAAGTGTTTCAGGAAAAGGGCGTTGAAAAAACGAAGATTTCTGATATCGTGAAATTGGCTGGCATTGCACAAGGAACTTTCTATTTATATTTTCCTTCTAAGTTATCTGTTATGCCTGCAATAGCAGAAGTGATGGTTGAGAAGATGATCCTTGCAGTGAAAGAAAAAGTGCAAAATGATGCGCCTTTTTCAAATAAAGTTACGCAAGTAATAGATGCGGTGTTTCACTTCATAGCGGAATATCGTGAAATACAAGCTTTAATGTATGCAGGTCTTGCATCTACGGAACATATAAAAGAATGGGAAGCTGTGTATGAGCCTCTTTATATGTGGCTAAGTGAATTTTTAAGTGGGGCGAAAGAAGCTGGTGAAATTCGTGATTCGGTTCACGCAGAGCGAACAGCGAAGTTATTTATCGCTCTAGTTGAATCAGCAGCGGAACAAGTGTATTTATATGATCATAAAGATGATGAGCAAGTTGAGATACAAAAGGCAGAAGTACTAGATTTTTTAACACATGCATTACATATAAAGAAATAGTGAGATGAACCTGTCTGAGAAGGTAGGTTCATTTTTGAGGAAAACTGAATGATAGTCATTCACCTAATGCGTATGTATGTGTGGAAGGATACAGTGAAATTCTAACGAGTAGGGGCATCTCTACTCATGATTAGCCCACAAATAGCAGGATAAAGAAAAAGCTTCTTGGGCATTATTTTTTTGAGGGGAGCTTACGGGAAGAGGTGTTGAAAGTGAAGAAACCGATAAAAGAACAAAAGATGGTATTGGTCATTCTTTTGAGTAATATATTTATCGCTTTTTTAGGGATTGGATTAATCATTCCGGTTATGCCGTCCTTTATGAATGATATGGGTTTAACAGGTAAGACAATGGGATATCTCGTTGCAGTGTTTGCAATGGCTCAGCTTATTGCTTCACCTATTACAGGCCGGTGGGTCGACCTTTATGGTAGGAAGAAAATGATCATCATTGGATTATTTATTTTTGGTGTTTCAGAGCTTCTGTTTGGATTAGGAACAGATGTATGGATGCTTTATGCAGCGAGGGTGTTAGGCGGAATTAGTGCTGCGTTTATTATGCCTGGTGTTACGGCATATGTTGCGGATATTACATCTATACAGGAACGTCCAAAGGCGATGGGATATTTATCTGCTGCTATTAGTACCGGCTTTATTATAGGACCTGGAATCGGCGGATTTATTGCAGAATACGGTATACGTGTGCCGTTTTTCGTTGCAGCAGCAATTGCTTTTATAGCATGTGTAATTTCGATTTTTATTTTAAAAGAACCGTTAACGAAAGAGGAGCTTGCAGAGATTTCTTCTAATACGAAAGAATCAAGCTTTATTGGTGATTTAAAGAAATCATTACATCCAATGTATGCAATCGCATTTATTATCGTATTTGTACTTGCGTTTGGTTTATCAGCGTATGAAACTGTGTTTAGTCTGTTTTCTGATCATAAGTTTGGATTTACACCGAAAGATATTGCGGCAATTATTACAATTAGTTCAATCTTTGGGGTAGTTGTGCAAGTATTTATGTTTGGTAAATTGGTTGATATATTCGGTGAAAAAGTGTTAATTCAAATATGTTTAATTGTAGGTGCAGTATTAGCGTTCGTTTCAACGGTAGTCTTTAATTATTGGATTGTACTTCTCGTTACGTGCTTCATTTTCCTAGCATTTGATTTACTTCGTCCTGCTTTAACGACGTTTTTATCAAAAGCAGCTGGAAAAGAGCAAGGATTCGTTGCTGGTATGAACTCGACTTATACGAGTTTAGGAAATATCGCAGGACCAGCGATGGGCGGAATATTATTTGATATGAATATTCATTACCCATATGCTTTTTCAGGAGTTGTTTTAATAGTTGGTCTTGCTATTACATTTATGTGGAGAGAGAAACAGTTGGCTGAAAGTTTTGCGAAGTAATAAAACCCCTTACGACGGTAAGGGGTTTTTGTTTTATAAGCTTAATCCAAACCGTTTTAATTCAATAAATATCCCCTCTAATTGCTTTCCTTTATCCGTTAATGTGTACTCTACACGAGGCGGAACTTCTGGATATACTTTTCTCGTTATAATGCCTTGAGACTCTAATTCTTTTAGTCGAAGCGATAATGTTTTTGGACTAATACCATCCATTGATTTTTGTAAATCACTAAAGCGTAATGTTCCTTCGATAAGAAGATCACGAATGATTAAAAATGTCCATTTCGTACTAATTACATCAAGCGTTTTAGCGATAGGACAAGGTATGCCAGGTAAACCTTTCGTTAATTCAACTGGATCTATATTGTTCATGGAACTAGCCTCCATAAAATTTTTTTGATGAATTTGCTTTATAGTATCACAAAAGTATACTTTTGGTAACTATATGAAAAAAATATCACTACTTCCATAAAGGAAGTTAGTGCATATACAATAGCAATACGAAACAAAAAGGATTTATATAAGGAGGTGGTGATTTCCATGGGGATAAAAAAGTTATTTGGATTTCTTAGTTTGTTTGTTGTTTGTATTGTACTTGTAGCATGCGGCGTCGAAGAAAAAACGGAAGTCCAGTTATTAAAAGAAATGCCAAAGCCAAAAGCGATGACAATTGATCCCTCACTAAGTCAAAAGGAAGCGACCGAAATGGTTCATGCAGCGCAGCGTTTTTATGCATTTTGGGATACAGGTAAAGAGGAGCTTATTCCGCAAACTGTTACTGAAAATTTTTTCGATCATACATTGCCGAAAGGGCGACCACAAGGCACGGAAGGATTAAAATTTGCGGCGCAAAATTTTCGTAAAATCGTTCCTAATATACATTGCGAGATTGAAGATTTATTAGTCGTTGGTGATAAAGTAACAGCTCGTCTTTCTTTTACAGGAACGCATAACGATAAAAAAATCGATTTTTTTGCAATTGATATTTTACATGTAAAAGACGGAAAGATTACAGAAGACTGGCATTTAGAAGATAATCTTACGCTGAAACAACAACTTGGGTTAATAGCTGAGGAGTAAATTATATAGGGGAGAGAAAAGTGATGAAAAATATATTTATTATAAATGGACATGAAAAATACGGTACGAAAGAAGGACGATTAAATAAAACGTTAGTTGATTATATGGTAACGGTATTAAGTGAGAAGCATCATGTGAAAACAACAACGATTCAAGATGGCTATAGTATTAAAGAAGAACAAGAGAAGTTTTTATGGGCTGATGTTGTGATTTATCAAACGCCGATTTATTGGTTTAGTGTACCGGGCTTATTTAAAACGTATATGGATGAAGTGTATGAATACGGTTTGTTCTTTAAAGGTGCAGATGAATATGGAACAGGTGGTTTATTAACAGAGAAAGAGTATATGTTCTCTACAACTTGGAATGCACCTGAAAATTCTTTTGGAGATAAGACGAAGTTCTTTGAAGGGGAAAGTCTAGAATCAACGCTTAGTCATTTACACCGCGTGCAGAAGTTTCTTGGTATGAGCCCGTTAAAGAGCTTTGCTTGTTATGATGTGGTGAAGAATCCGGATATTGAGCAGTATTTATTGAACTTGAAAGATCATTTAGATGGAGTAATTAAATAATAGTTTATACTTGTATGTGAAGAAGGTACTACTAAGGATGTAGTACCTTCTCCTTTTATAAAAACTCACACTTTAATACGTAGATGGCTGTATCCATAACTTCGCAAAATTTGCCCAGCCGAATGAATCAATTGTTACATTTTTTAAAGCAGAAGGATATGTTTTTCTTTTTAAAACGTGATAGTTAAATAAAATGATGTGTTCTGTTTGTAAAAATTCTTCGATCTCATACATGAGCTCATAGCGCTTCTCTTTATTTTCTTCTAATAAAAATGTATCAAGTAAACAGTTAATTTGTTTTTCATAGTGCGGGTCCATGAACCGGTTTACGAAGCAACTTTTATTTTTAAATACATTTAAGAATGCAAGTTCATGATCAGCAGCAAACACTTCTCCCATGAAAATAATATCGGCATGTTGATCGATAGAACGGTTCATATAATCTGAAACGAGAAAGGGGTGAAGCTCTACTTGTATACCTAAACTTTCACATCGTTCTTTTAGGAAATATGCATCATTTGCACTATCTTTAAATGCGAAGAAATAAATGTGTATCGCTTCTCCATTATAGGTGCTCTTCTTTAAATACTCTTTCGCTTTTTTTAAAGAGTAGGACCTTGTAGGACTTTTGCGGCTTCTTTCAGGGAAAAAGCTTGATGCAGCAATTGTCCGTCTTCCTTCTATGCTACGAAGTATCGTTTCAACGTCATATAGTTCTCTCCAAGCCTTTCGAAAGTAAATGTCGTGATGAGGACCAGATTTTGTAAAGTTGAAGCTAGCATAAATACAACCTATTTCTTCTATTTGTATATTATGCCTTTCATTTTTCTCTTCATTTGGTAGTTCATAATCAGCATCGATTTGTACATGATCAGGAATACCCCAAAATTCAATACGGTCTAATAAAGCGCGCTCTTTAAAATAATGAGTGAACGCTTCGAGCACGATATTATCTTCAGAGTAATGAGCAAGTTTGAAAGGTCCAGTACCTATGTAATGATGATTTTGGATACTCACATCACGCGGTAAAATTGCTAGTTGTATGGAACTTACATAGTGTAAGAAAAATAAATTTGGTTTTGCTAAATGAAATCGAATTTGCAGTGGTGATGGCGTTTCAATTTGAACAATTTCTTCTGTTAACCATTCAAAAGGAGAGTGAACTTCTTTTAGTCTTTCAAATGAAAATTGTACATCTTTAGAAGTTAAAACTGTTTCGTTATGAAAATGAATGTCCTTTCGTAAATAAAAAGTCCACGTCAGCCCGTCTTCACTTAATTCCCACGTATGCGCAATGTGTGGTTCCATTTTTTCCGTAACATCGTTATAAACGACTAACGTGTCAAAAATTTGACCCGTAAGATGGCTCTCTGTAGTTACAGCTACAAAAGCCGGATCTAATGGGAATAGCTTTCTCGATATAGGGATCTTTAATATGTCGTACATATCATTTGAAGGTTCGTATCCAAAATGATGATGTAGTTTATTTTCTATCTTTTTTTGAAGTGCAAGGGGTAGGGGTTCTTTTAAAAGAAGAAAGATATCTTTTAATTTTTCTTGCGCTAACAGTTCATCTGTATAGGACTCAATCGCTTCTACGAAATTATGTATAAATAGAATTTCCGTTTTATTCCCGCGGCCTCGCCCTGGAGTCCAGTGAATTAATTGCTCCTCGCTCATTTTCTTTAATAAAATCTTTACGTTTTTCGTACTGCAATATAAAACATCCGCTAATTCTTGTAAGCTATTTCGCATATGTTGTTGATCTTGTGCATGTAGTCTTAGTCTAATGTAATAGTCCATAATTTTCATATATACACTTCCTTCTATCATAAAAGGGGAAACTCTTTAGAATATTCTAACCTTTTTCTTCCTTTTTTTCAAAGTAAAATAAGTAAGCATAAGGAGGGGGAAACAATGGGATTTTGGAGTATGCATCGAAATATAAAAATTAGAATTATAACTTCGTTTTTAACACGTACTGTGTCCACGATGATTTTTCCATTTATGGCGATTTATTTTTCAATAAAGTTAGGTAGTGCGATTGCTGGTGCTTTACTACTCATTAATGTCATAGCTTCATTAGTAATTGGTTTATACGGTGGATATGTTGGAGACCGGCTTGGGCGTAAAAAGGTGATGATTATCGGTCAAAGTATACAAGTCATTTCCATTGCTTGTATGGGAGTTGCGAATTCGGATTATGTAGATTCACCGTGGTTAACATTTGTATTTATGCTAGTGAATAGTTTAGGATCTGGACTTATGAATCCTGCGACAGAGGCGATGTTAATTGATGTGAGTACACCTGAAAATCGAAAAGTGATGTACAGTATTAATTATTGGGCTATTAATTTATCCATTGCGATTGGAGCGATATTTGGAGGGCTACTATTTGAAAACTATAGATTACAATTGTTTATCGTATTAACAGTAGTTGCAATTATTACTTTATATGTGATGGCTGTATATATGGAAGAGGTGTATGTAGCTAGAAAAACAGTAGAAAAGAAAAATGTATTAAAAGATATGGCAGATAGTTATAAAGTCGTAATGAAAGATAGAGCGTTTTTAATTTTTTGTGCAGCAAGTATATGTACGTTATCTTTAGAGTTTCAGATTAATAATTATTTAGGAGTACGTTTGCAGAAGGAATTTGAAACGGTGCACTTTTTATTCGGGAATGGTGTTACGTTTGATTTAACAGGTATTCGCATGCTGAGCTGGATTTCTGCAGAGAACACCATTTTAGTTGTGTTATGTTCAGCACTTCTTATTAAAATGCTGAAAAGCTTCAACGATTTGAAAATCTTATATGTAGGTTTATTCATTTATACAATTGGATTTACAATACTCGGAACGAGCAATAGTTTATGGATTTTATTAATTGCAGGACTTTTCCAAACGGTAGGCGAGATGATGTATGTGCCAGTGCGTCAATCTATTATGGCAGATATGGTGCCAAATGAGGCGAGAGGTTCATATATGGCGATTAACGGAATGGTCTTTCAAATGGCAAAAATGAACGGGGCATTAGGTGTTATGCTAGGTTCATTTCTTGCATCTTGGGGCATGAGTGCTCTCTACTTTATCGTTGGTATGAGCAGTATTTTATTATTTATGAAGGCGATTGGGAGAGAGAAGTATGAGGAGGAGGTTTCTCAAATTGGATAAAACGATATGAAAAGCGATGCTAGAAATCGCTTTTCATATGGCTTTTAAAACGGATCAACTTCAGCTAAATCAGGATTGCTATTTGGATTTGTTAATAAGACTTTCAGCTCACCTACTTCAGAGAGCGCAACGAGGATATAACCACTAATAAGGACGACGAGTCCGATGACCCTTAATGTTTGCAGTGTAATGTCACGGCTATTGTTTTCGGAATTGTCTTGGGGCGTTGAAGGTGGATTGTTATTCATGATTAAGGCTCCCATCTTTTTTTATTTATATATGTGTAAAATTATTATTTAACTTATGGATAGGAATCGTATAGTCATTTTCACTATATGAGAAATGCCTATGAAAAGTGATTAGAAATTTGGGGACGAAGAAGGGGGGAATCCGTAGGTCATTAAAAATGACATTCCTTTTTATTTTTCATACAAATAAAAAGGTTAACCAAAGTAGCTAAACAGCTATTTTGGCTAACCTATAATAACTATCCTAGTATACGCAATGATTCTTCAATAAACGCTGGGATATCTTCAGGTTGTCTACTTGTTACTAGCTGATTTTGGCATACGACAACCTCTTTGTCATGAAAATTTCCGCCGGCATTTTTCAAGTCGACCTCAATGGATTTATATCCAGTCACATCGCGTCCTTCAAGTGTTTGTGCAGTGATGAGTAATTGAGGTCCGTGACAAATAGCGAAAACAGGTTTTTTCGCATCCATAAATGATTTGCTAAAGCGAACAAACCGTTCATCTGCACGAAGTATATCTGGGGAAAACCCGCCTGGTATGAAGAGGGCATCAAAGTTTTCTGGAGAAACATCATCAATACTTTTATCAATTACGACTTCACTTTTTCCTTGTTTACCGTGTACCGTTTTCCCTTTTTCAGTTTCAATAGTTGTTAATTCATATCCCTTTTGTTTAAAAGCTTCTGCTGGCTCTGTGTATTCTGTGTCCTCGAAATAATCTGTTATTAAAGTAGCAATTTTTTTACTCATTCTCATCCGCTCCTTATATTATATTATCGGTTCCAGAATCGTCTTTGAGCAATTCGTCGTATTGTCTATTTATTTAATCCCCCCAGTTCGTTTCCCTTGTTAATTTAATACATACCCTTTTTATTAGGACATAAACATGTATTATCATTTTTTTATGTGAAAATCATAAAAATATCGATTGTATCGGTAATTCTTGTTTGAGAAGGAAAAATAAAAAGCTAAGAAGAGAATTTATTCTCTCCTTAGCTTTTAAGATAATTCTTTTCGTTAAAACGAGGGAACGCGTTGCTTCGTTTTTGGTACAATAATAAATTTGATCCAAAGTAACCCGATAATCATAATGATAAGGCTATGTAAAAATTGACCTGTAGCAATGAGTATAACAATTGAAAATACAATGAGTTGAATGCTTAGCAATATAAAGATTAAGTGAAGAAATTGATTCATTCGTTTCTCAGTATGAATTGGATATAATGCTGCAATAATATTTCCCGAAAAATATTTCCATAGGGAACGGAGCTGCATAGAGATCATATATAGAACGATATATGCGATAGCGCCTTTTGCGTATATGTTTGGTATAAAATATAAGGCGAAGGCACCAATCAGCCCTAAGCGAATATATATACCGAAATAATCATTCCCGCGTAAAAAAGCTAGTGTATGTAAATAGAAGAAAGTTGCTCGTTTTTTATGTAATAAAGGTTCAATCCAATTTGTAAGCCATTTTCTTTTATTTACTTGCTTATTTAGTTGCGGAACATCGGTGAATATGCTAGCAAATTGATAAAAACGAACGTTCATTTTTTCTTCTTGTTCAATTATGTAATCCCACGGTATTCGTTTTGTAGGCTGTTTTTGCGTATATAGAAGCAGGAAAGCAAGCAGTAAAAGTAATCCCCCTAATATGAGAATGTTTGCTGAGTAAAACAGCATGTAAATGATGAGTGCGTTACAAGTAATACGAATGATAAGCCAGATGCTTTTTTCATGACTATCACGCCACATCCAATGTATGTACATGTTCCAAGCTTTCGCAATCATTAAAACGATAAAGATTGTACATAAGAAAGGTACAGTTACTTGCAATGATTGTAGCGCAAGTGGAACGAGAATAAGGAACGTAAATAATAATGGGAAAAGCTGAATGATATAATTGTATAGAAGAGATTTTTTGAAATAAGATGTTAATTTCTCTTCTAGTGCTAGTAAATAGACAGCATCAGGTTTTTGAATAAATGTACGGATAGGGCATCTCGTTATAATGAATGTAAGTACAATCGTGATGAGTAGTAAAGATATTCCTTTAGAAGGAGATGCTTTTAGAAACTGAGCATAGTAGTATGCACCAACGCATGAAATAAAGATAAAGCTATATAGTAAACCGTTAATCATACGTGCAAAGTATGTAATGATATTTTGCATATGTTGTTGGAAGCGGCTGCTCCATAGTGATTCAATTGACATGTTTTTCACCTCTTTGTTCTATTATATATGTTTTACAAAAGAAAAAACGAGCAAATTGCGTTATGCAACTTGCCCGTTTTTCTTTTCGTTATTTTTTTTCTGATCACGATTCATTAATGGATAGAAGGCAAAACCGATTACGAATAAACCAATTCCGAGAAGGAATGTTTTTATATCGGCTGCACCGGTTTTAATAACCCATAGTGCGTAGCAAAGTGCAATCACTGCGACTATGCCATCTGTAATTCTTGCCCGCATTTCATTTTTATACGTTTCACCAGTTGCGACTAGTTTTAACTGGAAGATTGGTGAAACGAGATATGGAATGAGGTAGGCCAGTGTTGATACGGTAATAACGAATGTATAAGCTTCCGCAATTGTTCCTGATAATGTTGAGAATAAGAACACTTGCGACATAATGTTTGTTAATCGTAATGAATAAATTGGACTTCCTTTTTTGTTTGTTTTTGTGAAGAAGGAAGGGAAGAAACCTTCTTTTGCTGCTTGATACGGTACTTCTGAGCTTAATAAAATCCAGCCTAAGATGGAACCGAATAGGGAAGTAAGAGCAAGTAATGCCATCAATTTCCCGCCGCCATGACCCATTGCAGCATTTAGTGCGTCTGCTAATGGACGTTCAGAAGTTTGTAATTTATCAATGTGAAGTACACCCATTGTTAAAATTGTAATTCCTAAGTAAATCGCAACTGTAATAAGTAATCCCGCAACTGTTGCGCGTTTTACCGTTTTTGGAGAAACGGCACGGTTTGATAAAAGAACCGCTGATTCAATTCCGATAAATGCCCAAAGCGTCGTAAGAGCAGCTAAGTTTACTTGTGAAAGAAGGCCATGTGATACACCTGATTTATCGATCATCGGTGTGTACCATTGTCCAAACTTAGAAGCTTCGAATGCAAATAACGTAACGACGATGAATAATAGGAATCCAGTTACTTTCGTTGTTGTTGCTAAGAAGTTTAGCTTTCCAGCTCCGCTTACACCGTTTGTTAATATAATATGAGTTCCCCAAAGTAAGATGGAACAAATCGTAAATGTAATTAGTTTTCCGACTTCTACATTAAAAGAACCGATTGAAAATAGTAGTCGTGTATCTTTCATAATCGGGAAGAAGAGAGATAAATATCCCGCAAATGATGTAATGATGGCAACGTTACTTGCCCAGTTTGCAACCCAATATCCCCATACCATACTGAAACCAGCCATTTTTTTCTTTTTTGGTGTTGAGAATAAAGCATATGCATGACTTTGTGGTCCTGTCGTTAAATCAGGACGACGAATTGCTAAATTACCGAAAACAAGAGCTAGCATTAAAACACCAAACCCTGTTGTTAACCAAGCTAAAGTGACACCGAGAGGGCTTGCTGTTTGTGCCAACGTACTTGGCACCATGAAAATACCAGCGCCAACCATGTTACCGACAACGAAAGCTGTTAGTACCCAAAAGCCCCATTTTTTTTGTTGCATAGAAAATACCTCCAAAGTTAGTATAACCAAGTCAAGCGAGGAGATATGTATGTCTTCCTGAGTCAGGAAGAGAAGTCCCAAACAAAACAAAAAAAGCACGTAATTTGCCGTTACATGCTTTCTATCTTATAAGAAACCCACGACATACCTCTCGATAGCTCTCCACAAACGAAACGTTTGTGACAGTTCTGCACTTATTAAATAGCAGACCCAGCAAGCGTGCATGGTGGACACGGGCTTACTTCGGCAATCATTCCTTTCTCATTCGTTCATCAATGCCACTACATCTCCTGAAATGATACTCTTAATGACTGCAACCTCTACCTCACCGAGATACGAATGAGGATTTAAATATTAATTTAACGTATTTAAGAGTAACAAATGAATTTTTATACGTCAATGGATATAGTAATAATCAGATTATAGAGAAGAGTTTGTTATTAAAAGTAAGAGGGATTATTATGCAATATTGAATTTTCATAATATAATAAATGTTATTGGCGCTAGATGATTGAAAAGGGGATGAAGTATATGTCTGTATGTCATAAACATTCAGTAATAGGTGTGTTAGATTCGGGAGTTGGGGGATTAACAGTTGCGAGCGAAATTATAAGACAATTGCCTAAAGAGAGCATTTATTATATTGGTGATAATGAGCGTTGTCCGTATGGGCCAAGAAGTGTAGAAGAGGTACAATCTTTCGTATTTGAAATGGTTGAGTTCCTCAAACAGTTTCCGTTAAAAGCTCTAGTTGTAGCATGTAATACTGCTGCAGCTGCTGCATTGACTGCGCTACAAAAAGCACTTTCTATTCCAGTTATTGGCGTTATACATCCAGGAGCAAGAGCGGCAATTAAAGTGACGAAGAAAGGGAAAATCGGGGTAATTGGAACTGTAGGTACGATAAAATCTAATATGTACGAAAAAGCATTGCATGAGCTTGATACATATTTGAAAGTGCATAGTCATGCGTGCCCGACTTTAGCTACAGTTGTAGAAAATCAATTAGAAGATACAGCATATGTAACCGAGCAAGTGAAACAAGCTTTACTGCCATTAACGAAAGAAGATATAGATACGCTAATTCTCGGATGTACGCATTATCCACTTTTAGAGTCCTATATTAAAAAGGAACTAGGAGAGAATGTAACGATTATTAGTTCTGCAGAAGAAACAGCAATAGAGTTAAGCACAATTTTGCAGCACAAAGGAATTCTGTCTGACAATTTGAATCCGGTGCATCGATTTTTTACAACAGGCTCTGTTTCATCATTTGAACATATTGCGGAGAGATGGCTAGGATATCAAATTTCTGTAAAATGTGTGAATTTACCTATGGAAAAACAACTCGTGAACTAAACTATATAAAAAGAAGCTGATCTAATTTAAGATCAGCTTCTACATATAAGATTAAACTAAGTTTAATACAGTTACTTTTTCACGTGTCATAGACTCAAGGCTCTTACGAATACCTTGTGCGCCCATACCTGAACCTTTTACACCGATGAATGGGAAGTGGTCAGGGCCGCGCTCTGTGCGTCCGTTAATTTGAACAGAACCAGTTTCGATTTTGTTAGCAATTGCAAATGCTTTGTTAATGTCTTTAGTGAAGACACTTGCTTGCAGACCGAACTCTGATTTGTTAGCAATTTCAATTGCTTGCTCATCTGAAGAAACACGGATGATTGGAAGGATTGGGCCGAATGGCTCTTCCCAAGCAACTTTCATGTCTTCTGTTACATGGTCGATTAATGTTGGGTAAATTAAGTTACGCTCACGTTTGTTACCGATAACGATCGTTGCACCCTTTTCTACAGCGTCGTCAACTAAACCTTGAACGAAATCAGCAGATTTGTCGTCGATTAATGGAACGATTGTGCTGTCTTGTTCTGGAGATCCAACTGATAGTTTAGCTACTTGCTCTTGTAATAAGCCAACAAGCTCGTCCGCTACGTTTTCGTGTACAAGTACACGCTTAATAGCTGTACAACGTTGACCAGAGTAAGAAAATGCACCGCTTACGATATGGTTTGCAGCATCTTGTAAGTCAGCATCTTCACGAACGATACCAGGGTCTTTACCACCAAGTTCTAATACAAGTGGAATCATTGCAGCTTTTTTCGCTAAATGTTTACCTGTGTTTGTACCACCTGTGAACGATACCATATTGATGCCTTCGTGTTCTACTAAGTAGTCACCAATTACAGAACCGCGTCCTGTCGCTACGTTCACAAGACCTTTTGGAAGACCAGCTTTATGAAGTGCTTCCACCATTTTAATACCGCTAATTGCACCTTGAGTTGCTGGTTTGAAAATAACAGCGTTACCCATAATTAATGCTGGCGCGAGTTTTGCAGCAGATAAATTTACTGGGTAGTTAAACGGCGCGATTGCTAATACAACACCAAGTGGTGCGCGTTGGATAATCGCAAGTTTAGATTTTGTACCGCCCGGGAAGCTATCGCCCATCATGCTTTCTCCGTGCATATGTAAAGCTTCTTCGATTGTGTAACGAATGAAGTCAGCTGTACGAACAACTTCTTTCTTCGCATCTTTATATCCTTTACCGACTTCTTTCATAATGATATCGGCAATTTCATCTTGCATATTTACGAGCTCATCAGCCCATTTATATAAATATTTTGCGCGATCTTGTAGAGAAGCTTCTGCCCATGATTTTTGAGCTTCTTTTGCAGATGCAATTGCTTCATCTACTTCTCCGCGAGTAATTGCTTGTACTTGTCCAATTACTTCGTGTAAGTATGGAGATGGAATTTCGATTGTTTCTCCTGAAGAGCTTTCTCTCCATTCTCCGTTTAAATAAAATTTGTACGTATTGCTAGTTGTCATGATTAGTCCTCCTAAAATAGCAACTTGTAAGAGTGAGTATAAGGTGATTGTAGGGGGTTTGATAACATTTTTCAAATGAAATGTTTGTGAAAACGATTTCTTATTTCTTTTTTATTTTGTATGCCCTTTCTTGCAGAATATTCCCTTATTTCAAAATGATGTAGCGTATATTTTCGTTCAGTCTGTAAAAAAATAATTGACAGAATACTCAATAAAGTTGTAAGATTATAAATGGAAAATAAATGAAGGGGGTGTGCGTAATGATTGTAATCGTAAATGTAATGGGCTTAGCTCTATTAAATGGCAGAAAACATTCATATCATTACGCAACCCGTACGGATATATAGGGCATCTTTGTCTTATAAAAAGCGTACGTTGCGTATATCGTAACGTACGCTTTTTATGCATTGTTGTGCATATCGTCAAGCGGCGGTATGCTTTTTTTTGTTTATTTTCCATGTTACTAAATAAAATTTTGGAAGGTGGAAAAATGTGATGAGATTGTATGGGTTACGAAATGTAAATGTGATGGGTCTGGATAGTGGATAAAGAAACGAGAGGTAAACGAGAATGAGAAGGGAGAGGTTATATTGTTTTCAGTATTACTAAAGTTAAGATGGTTTTTTAAAGAACATTGGAAGAGATATAGTATCGCCATTGGTGCACTTTTAATTGTAAATATAGTTGAAGTTATTCCTCCGAAAGTACTCGGGGTTACGATTGATAATATAAAAACAGGAACGTTATCAAACGAAGCTATTATGCAGTCTATTCTTATTTTAATAGGGGTCACGATCGTTGGATATGGTCTCACTTTCGTTTGGCAACATCAATTGTTTGGCGGTGCATTCGTACTTGAGAAAACGATGCGCTCTAAATTCATGGGGCATTTACTTAAAATGACGCCGACTTTTTACCAAAAAAATCGTACTGGCGATTTAATGGCGAGAGCGACAAATGATTTAAAAGCAATCGCTATGACAGCTGGTTTCGGTATATTAACGCTCGTAGATTCGAGTTTATATATGCTTACAATTGTCTTTATGATGGGATTTACAATTAGTTGGGAGCTTACATTTGCGGCACTTATACCGCTTCCGATTATGGCGTATGCGATGAATATATATGGAAAGAAATTGCATGAAAGATTTACAGTTGCGCAAGATGCGTTCGGTGATATGAACGATAAAGTACTTGAGTCAATAGCTGGTGTGCGCGTGATTCGTGCATACGTACAAGAAAATGCAGATCAAGAAAGATTTCATCATTTAGGAGATGACGTCTACGAAAAGAATATGAAGGTAGCAAGAATCGATGCACTATTCCAACCAACTGTGAAAATGCTTGTTGGTCTTAGTTATTTAATTGGTTTAGTGTACGGTGCATATCTTGTATTTCAATCAAAGGTGACGCTTGGGGAACTCGTTTCATTTAACGTGTATTTAGGGATGATGATTTGGCCGATGTTCGCAATTGGCGAATTAATCAATGTTATGCAAAGGGGAAATGCTTCATTAGACCGTGTAAATGAAACGTTAGCGTATGAACCAGATGTAAAGGATCCGAAACATCCAAAGGTTGTACAAGAGCCGGATTATATTCAGTTTGATGATGTTACCTTTTCATATCCTTCATCAACTGAAACAAATTTAAAGAAGGTTTCGTTTACATTAAAACAAGGAGAAACGCTTGGTGTTGTCGGGAAAACAGGAAGCGGAAAGACGACGCTTGTCCGTCAGCTTCTTCGTCAATATCCGCTTGGAGATGGGGATATTGCAGTCTCTGATGTGAGGTTAGATAAAATGACGAATGAAAATGTACTCGGCTGGATTGGATATGTACCGCAGGAACATATTTTGTTCTCAAAAACAGCGAGAGAAAATATTTTATTCGGAAATAGGGAAGCGACGGAAGAAGAACTCGAGAAAGCGATTGAAATCGCGGCGTTTAAAAAGGATTTAGAGTTTTTACCAGAAGGGTTAGAAACGCTCGTTGGAGAGAAAGGTGTTTCTTTATCAGGAGGACAAAAACAAAGGATCTCGATTGCGCGAGCTGTTATTCAAAATCCAGAAATTTTAATTTTGGACGATTCTTTATCAGCTGTTGATGCTCGTACGGAAGCAGCGATCATTGACAATATAAGAACAGAAAGAAGCGGAAAGACGACGATTATTACGACGCATCGTTTATCTGCCGTACAACATGCGGATTGGATTCTCGTTATGGATGACGGGCAAGTAATAGAAGAAGGTACGCATGATCAGCTTGTTAAGAGTGGAGGCTGGTATGCGGAGCAGTTTGAAAGACAACAAGGGGAAAATGAAAGTGCGGATAGTGGGGTGAAAATATGAGCGTTTCAAAACGATTGTTTCAATATGCGATGAAGGTGAAAGGGACGATTTTTGCAGCGATGCTAATGTTATTTATTTTCGTCATCGCAGAGCTTGCGGGTCCTTTCGTTGCGAAAACGATGATTGATGATCATATCGTTGGAATAGAGAAGCCTTGGTATGAAACAGAAAAGAGTGAAGAGGCTGTTTCGTATAATGGCGCCTTTTATAAGCGAAGCGATCGCTTCCAGGAAGGTGAGAAAAAAGGAAAAGAAGTACGCGTGATGCAAGTCGGTTTTCAATATTACTTTGTACCGAATAAAGTAAATCTGGAAGGGTCACGGACTGTAAAAGGTGATATGATTACCGTTCAAAACGGTAAGGCGGTGCAAGTGTATAAAGCGAAAGCATTGACGAAAGAAGAAGTGTTTGCGTTTTATAAACCAGAAATAAACCGTCTATTATTACTTGGTGGTGGATACTTCGCTTTATTAGTAGTCGTATCCTTGTTTGCATACGGAAAGCAGTTTTTCTTACAGAAGGCGGCGAACAAAATTATTCAAATTATGAGGGAAGATGTCTTTTCTCATATTCAAACGTTGCCGATTCGTTATTTTGATCATTTACCAGCAGGGAAAATTGTATCGCGTGTAACGAATGATACGGAAGCCATTCGTGATTTATATGTAACGGTACTTGCGACATTCGTCTCTAGTATCATTTATATTATCGGGATATTTGCGGCTTTATTTTTACTCGATGTAAAATTAGCAACGATATGTTTACTTATTATCCCGATATTAATCGTTTGGGCAATTCTTTATAGAAAGTATGCGTCTGTATACAATCATAAAATGCGTTCGCGTCTATCTGATATTAACGGAACAGTGAATGAATCCATTCAAGGAATGCCAATTATTCAAGCGTTTCGTCAAGAGCGTGAAACGAAAAAAGAGTTTGAAGAATTAAATGGCGATTATTTTAAGTATCAAAATAAAATTTTGAATTTAAATGCAGCAACTTCTCATAATTTAGTATCCGTATTAAGAAATATCGCTTTCACAGGTGTGATTTGGTATTTCGGTGGAGCTTCATTAAGTGCTACAGGCTTCATTTCTCTAGGGATACTGTATGCGTTCGTTGATTATTTAACACGATTGTTCTCACCGATTACAAATATGGTGAATCAGCTTGCTAACTTGGAACAATCGCGTGTTGCATCAGAGCGTGTTTTTGAATTGTTAGAGGAAAAAGGAGAAACAGTAGAAGAAGAACGTATGCCTCGTTTACAAGGAAATGTAAAGTTTGATAATGTATCGTTTTCTTATAATGGAAAAGATGAAGTGTTAAAAAATATTTCTTTTGAAGCGAAACAAGGCGAGACGGTAGCACTTGTCGGTCATACTGGATCAGGAAAAAGTTCCATTATGAATGTACTTTTTCAGTTTTACGAGTTTGAAAAAGGAAAGCTTACGATTGATGGTCATGATGTAAAAGAGATGCCGAAACAAGCAACTCGTGAACATATGGGAATTGTACTGCAAGATCCGTTTTTATTTAGCGGAACAGTAGCATCTAATGTAAGTTTAGAAAATGAAAACATTTCAAAAGAGCGCATTGTAAAAGCGTTGCGTGATGTTGGTGCTGAAAGATTTGCGAACAATATAAATGAAGAAATTACGGAGAAAGGAAGTACACTTTCAACCGGAGAACGTCAGCTTATATCGTTTGCTAGAGCACTTGCATTTGATCCAGCCATTTTAATTTTAGATGAAGCGACGTCTAGTATTGATACAGAGACGGAAGCGATGATTCAACAAGCGTTAGAAGTTGTGAAAAAAGGAAGAACGACATTTATTATCGCTCACCGACTTTCAACGATTAAAAGCGCAGATCAAATTATCGTGCTTGATAGAGGGACGATTTTAGAAAAAGGCTCTCATGATGAACTAATGAAAAAGCGCGGGCGTTATTACGATATGTACAAAACGCAAATGGAAGGGAACCAGAGCGCTTAATATGTATGGCGGAGAACTTGTGATTTTCACAAGTTCTTTTTTTAGTGAATCAGGGCAGTTAAATAAGAAGTATTATTTTACCTTTCGTACAATAAATGCTATATTAAAAAATGTTACTTATTTTTTGTATGTAGCGTTATTTTTCCCTTTTGTTTGATTATGAAGAAAAAGGATAAACTAAATAAGAACATTTTCATTGAAAAATTGTTCAAGATTGCATACAATCAATATAGTTTTTAAATTCCTATCAGAATACTTGGAGGATTATCATCATGAAAAAATTATTTTCAGTACTTGCAGTAACTACATTAGCAATCGGGATTGTAGCGGGCTGCGGTAAAGAAGAGAAAAAAGATACAGCTAGTCAAGACGCGTTACAAAAGATTAAACAAAGCGGTGAACTTGTAATTGGTACAGAAGGTACATATCCACCATTTACGTTCCACGATTCAAGTAATAAATTAACTGGATTTGACGTTGAATTAGCAGAAGAAGTTGCAAAACGTTTAGGCGTAAAACCTGTATTTAAAGAAACGCAATGGGATAGCTTACTTGCTGGTTTAGATGCAAAACGTTTCGATATGGTTGCGAATGAAGTTGGTATTCGTGAAGATCGTCAAAAGAAATATGACTTCTCTAAACCGTATGTTTCATCTTCAGCGGCATTAGTTATTGCAAAAGATAAAGATAAACCTGCTACATTTGCTGATGTAAAAGGATTAAAAGGAGCACAATCTTTAACAAGTAACTATGCAGATATTGCTAAGAAAAATGGTGCGGAAATCGTTGGTGTAGAAGGATTTAGCCAAGCGGCAGAATTATTAGCTTCAGGACGCGTGGATTTTACAATTAATGATAAATTATCAGTGTTAAACTATTTAGAAACGAAAAAAGATGCAAAAATTAAAATTGTAGATACAGAAAAAGAAGCTTCAGAAAGTGGATTTTTATTCCGTAAAGGTAGCACTAAGCTTGTACAAGAAGTAGATAAAGCGTTAGAAGATATGAAAAAAGATGGTACGTATGACAAAATAGCGAAAAAATGGTTCGGTGAAAATGTATCTAAGTAGTGCATTAGTTTCAGATCGATTGTCTACTTGGATGGATATTATGCAGTCTTCCTTCATGCCTATGCTGAAGGAAGCTGTTTTTACGACAATTCCATTAACGCTAATTACATTTATTATCGGCCTTATACTTGCGACGTTAACGGCGCTTGCACGTATTTCAGGTAGTCGTATTTTACAATGGATTGCTCGTATCTATGTATCTATCATTCGCGGAACGCCACTTCTTGTACAGTTATTTATTATTTTCTATGGTCTTCCAACTCTTAATATTGAAGTTGAGCCATATACAGCAGCAGTTGTTGGATTTTCATTAAATGTTGGTGCGTATGCATCTGAAATTATTCGTGCTTCGATCCTTTCCATTCCGAAAGGGCAGTGGGAAGCAGCTTACACAATTGGGATGACGTACCCACAAGCGTTAAAACGTGTTATTTTACCGCAAGCGACGCGCGTATCAATCCCGCCGCTTTCGAATACATTTATTAGCTTAGTGAAGGATACTTCATTAGCATCGTTAATTTTAGTAACAGAAATGTTCCGAAAAGCGCAGGAAATTGCGGCAATGAACTATGAGTTTTTAATTGTTTATTTCGAAGCAGGTCTTATTTATTGGGTTATTTGTTTCTTATTATCAATCGTACAACAGATGTTAGAAAAGCGTTCAGAACGCTACACATTAAAATAATCCTTTTACAAAAGGAGTTTTTGTTTTTATGATTTCAATTCAGCACTTACAAAAAAGTTTCGGAGATAATACCGTACTAAAGCATATAGATTTAACAGTTGAGAAGGGCGAAGTTGTTGTTATTATCGGACCGTCTGGATCTGGTAAAACGACATTCTTACGTTGTCTTAACGTGTTAGAAACGCCAAACGCTGGTCATATTCGTATCGGTAATAAAGAACTCGACTTCTCTCAAAAAGTAACGAAGAAAGATATTGTCAATCTTCGTACGCAAACAGGTATGGTATTCCAGCACCATAATCTATTCCCGCATTTAACAGCACTTCAAAATGTAATGGAAGGGCTCGTTACAGTGAAAAAGATGGGGAAAGAAGAAGCAAAGAAAAAAGCAAACTATTTCCTTGAAAAAGTTGGTCTTGCGGATAAAGTAGACTTATATCCGTTCCAACTATCAGGCGGACAACAACAGCGCGTTGGAATTGCTCGCGCGCTTGCGATGGAGCCGGAAGTGTTACTATTTGATGAGCCGACGTCAGCACTTGATCCTGAACTCGTTCAAGAAGTTCTGAAAGTAATGAAAGAACTTGCTAAAGAAGGCATGACGATGGTCATTGTAACGCACGAAATGCGCTTTGCGCATCAAATTGCAAACCGCGTTATTTTCATGGATGGCGGTGTCGTTGTCGAACAAGGTACACCAGAAGATGTATTTACAAATCCAAAAGAAGAACGTACGAAGAAGTTTTTACAAATGTTGCAATAAATGAGGGAAGGTCTCAAGGCATATGCCTTGAGACCTTTTTGCCATATATATTTATTTGTGGAATCCGCCAAGGCTTTGCTCAGCCATTGCAACTAGACGTTTTGTGATTTCGCCACCAACAGAACCGTTAGCACGAGCTGTAGAATCTGCTCCTAATTGTACACCAAATTCTTGAGCGATTTCGTACTTCATTTGGTCGATTGCAGCTGTTGCTCCTGGTACTACTAATTGATTTGAAGAATTTTGGTTTGCCATAGGAATATATCCTCCTTAGAGTTATAAAAATTTTTTGGTTGGACTAGCTGGAGTTGAACCAGATTGTCGCCCCATTTGGCGCTAATCCATCGGTAATTAAGTTTGTACTCATAGTATGGATGTTACCTAGAAAGATATACGAAATAATAATTTGTAAATTTTGTAAAAAAATCTTAGTGATTTCGTAAATTATGAAATAAGAGTAATCGTTTTATTTTTTAGAAAGAAGGTAAAACTAAGAGCGATATAAAATATATTTTTCTTTTTGTATCCTGCTATTTTGAGGAGAATGTAAGTAAGAATGGGGCAAGCTGCTCCTATACGTAGCTAGATACAATTATATGGAGGAATCGTGATGGGAATTTGTCCGCTTTGTAACGCATTAGAATCACAAACATATTCTTGTCAAAATTGCCAAAGTATACTCCAAGATTATGGGAAGGCTGTAGATTACATAGACGATTATAGTGCGTATATGGACCAAGAATTATTGAGTGCAGTAGATGGATTAACACATAATAATTCAAATGAATATTGCAATCATATTTTTTATTGCGGAGTATGTAATGTGGAAACAGAGGTTGTCGTAAAACTTGTGTAAATAGAAAACTTCCACCTTATGAATGGGGTGGAAGTTTTTGTTTTTGTATTTGTGAGTGAATCATAGGGGACGGGATATGCTCGTTGTTTGAGGAAGTCTCTGATTTTATTTGAGACATTTTTTCTTTTGTATCGCGCAAAGAATGTTCAGTTAAGTAGATGGCATATTCGTAAAATAATTGGCGCGTTAGTTCACTCTGTTCTTTTAACTTGGCATCTTGGAATACAGTTCGCCCTGGTTTAGAGTTTGCTTCAAAGAGCCACGGGTTTTCCTGCGTGTCTAAACCGATATCAAAACCGATTTCTCCAATATTTCCAGTTACTTGTTCATCGAGCGCGTAACTAATTTGTAAGGCGGTATGTTTTAACTTATTTTCAATTTGAATTTGTTTCGTTGAATCTGGAAAAAGTTCTTGTAGCAATTTCGTATCGCCACCGCTATTTACATGCGTTGTTAAGCTACCTTTGCCAGCAATTTTTGCGACGATTGCACTGACCATCCATTGGCCGAAATGATTTTTATTTGTATGAATGCGGAAATCAACAGGTTGCCCATCGAAGCGTAGCAAGGAGATACCTTGTTGTACGATAAACTTTTTTAAATCATGTCCTTTTAACACATGGTTCAGAAGTGTTTCTAATGATTGGTACTTTCTTAGTTTATTTTCTTCATTTTCGCGATAACGACAGTAGTAGCAATTCTCTGTTTGGGAATAAAATATTTGATGAATGTTTCTACCGAAGCTACCATGAACCGGTTTCATGTAAATGGATTTATACGTTCCGAGAAATCGTTCCACTTGTTCGAAGTGCTGAAATGTTTCTGTGTTTGGTAATAACGGCATAATGGATTCATCTTTCATAAGAAGTTGATGCACTTCCCATTTATTAAAAAAACCTGGATTAAACCATGGAATCGCATAGTCATGCTCTAACTTTCTTTTTGCTCTTACAATCGGTTTATAACTTTCGGCTTTCCGATTTGGTAATCGATCGTAAATGACATTCGGTAAAGGGACTTTTTTCTTTATCCACTTTTCCTCTTGAAAGAAATACCCTTCAATTGTTTCGTCTTCCCAGTCTATATGTTGCACACCAAAAACGAATACAAATGGTCGTAAGGTGAATGGTGGCGTTAGTAACTCGCCAAGAGAAATTGAACGGTTCCCTAAAGGATTAGAAGCGCCATCGTTAAAACCAGTTGTGAAAATCCCGATTAATGGTCCGAAAATAATCGTTTGGTTTTGTGTGAATGCATGGATAGTAGTGGAATGAGGAAGTAAAAGTTTCTCTGCAATTTGTTTTCCAATAATGATTTCGCGAGTAAAGGAATAATGAATTTTTACCTCTTCACTTGCAACATGGCGTAGGCCGAAGGAAAGGGATGTAATTGGTGGTGTGATGGAAAAAATATAAGGTAAAGTAATACTATTTGGATGCTCATCTGAAATATTTAATGTATATATGTGCTCTTTCAAAATAGACTTACCCCCTTTCTTTATGGTGTAAAGCGACTAAATTGTAATGGTCCGTGATATATTTTTTCGGCTAATGGATCACTATGGCGAATGTAATGTTCGTACGGGGGAATCGTGTTGACATACATAAGCCAAATTGCCCCTTTTTGATCCATAATAGTGGAAAGCTCTAGCTCGAATAACGAAGAATAAGATTGATCTAGTGTTTGAAATACTTCATTTATAATGTCTTGTAAAGCGTCCTGTAATAATTGTACACCGGTACTAGATAGTACGTATTTAATTTTTGAAAATGCATGCAGAGAGGAATCATCGGTTACCGAAAGTAAAAGTTGATTCGGAAATGAACTTTTTTGTATAAACTGACCGATAACGTTCCACTTCTGTTCTTTATTTTTTTGTAAAATGGTCCGAATATGGAGCGGGTATGTTAATTGATTTGGTGGTTGCAGCATTATATGGGTGATGTAACGTGCTGATCGTATATTAGATTTGTACCAAGAAATAAATTCATCGGTCCGTTTAATGGGAGTAGAAATATGATAGGCATCATTTATCGTATCAATATGAAATGTTTTATTTTTATAAACGATCCGGTACAGACTTTCATTGGAATGTGCGTTAGTAGGACGTATAATAATATCTTTTGTTTTTAATAACAGTTTGAAAACGTTGTGTATCGTTGCTATTTCAAATTTTGGTATATAAGGTGATAATTTTTTATTCGTGAGAAATACATCATGTAGTTCGCTTAAGTCAATGAGTGTGTTATTTAAAAAGGTAGTGGAAGGACGGTTGTGTAGTGAGTGAATAATTGATTTTGCCTTGTCGAAGTCCGTTTCCTCGTTAAAAGAAGAACGATCATATATATAAGAAGGAATAGGGAATGTTTGCTCTTTCCATTTTCCTGTATCTGTATCATAAATCAGACCAGAAATAAGATCTGTTTTAGGATCAATACAAAATGGCGTAAACTGTGCAACGACATTATGATAAAGCCGAGCGCGTTTAGCGATTTCGGTGTAATACGCTTGCTCATAATGAGGCTGAGAAGTTAAAATACCGAGAACCAACGAAATCACTCCTTTACTAACAAAATGTTGACATAATAGGCGAAGCTATATATTGCAAATACGTTTTTATACCATTATACTTTTGTCCGTATGATGATATGCTATAGTTTTGGAGAAGCGAAAGGTTGATTGTAATGAATATATGGTTAAGTATGTTAACGACGACAGGGCTCGGAGCAATTATTGGAGGGTTCACAAATCATTTAGCAATAAAAATGTTATTTCGTCCTCATCGCCCTATGTATATTGGGAAGTTTCAAGTGCCATTTACACCAGGATTAATTCCGAAGCGCCGTGATGAGCTTGCTGTTCAATTAGGGAAAATGGTTGTAGAGCATTTGTTAACGCCGGAAGGAATCGGAAAGAAGTTAACGAATGAAGAGTTTCAAAAAGGTTTAATCCACTGGGCACAAGTAGAAGTGGATAAAGTAATGACGAATGAACAATCACTGCGAAATATGTTAGAAAAATGGAACGTAGCGCATGTAGAAAAAGAAGTAACTGAGAAAATCGAACAGGTAATTACAGAAAAGATTCAGGCATTTTTAGAAGAGTACTATACATATACATGGGAACAAGCTTTACCTCATTCTGTTCACGAGAAAATAGAGAGTGCGATTCCAAATGTTTCGGCATTTATTTTAGGGCGAGCAACTCAGTTTTTTGAGAGTGAAGAAGGGAAAACACGTCTTTCAAAAATGATTGATGATTTCTTTGCTTCTCGCGGGACATTGCTTAATTTAGTCGGAATGTTTTTAGGGAATGTAAGTGTAGTGGATCGTGTGCAGCCAGAAGTCATTAAGTTTTTAGGGCAAGATGGCACAAAGCAGCTTTTAACTGATGTACTGCAAAAAGAGTGGGAAAAGTTAAAAGGAAGAGATGTAAAAGAAGTAGAAACGTTTGTAGAAAAAGAAATGATTGTAAGCTCCATATTGTCTGCAGTTAAAGTGGAGGAAACAGTGAGTAAGTTTTTAAATCAATCTGTGCAGCAAGTATGTGAACCGGTTCGAGAAACAATGATAGAAAAGGTAGTCCCGAGTGCAGTAACGAAAGTCTTGAAGTGGGGAGCAAAAAACGTAGAAAGTATACTAAATAAGCTCCACTTGGCGGAAATTGTCCAGCAAGAGGTATCTACATTTTCAACGGAGAGACTAGAAGATTTAGTGCTGTCCATTACAAAAAATGAACTAAAAATGATTACGTATTTAGGTGCCTTATTAGGCGGTATGATTGGAATTGTGCAAGGATTATTACTGTTGTTTCTTAAATAATAAGATATGTACATACAAATAAAAGTGAAATTTCTTCACATCTCTTGCATAGTTTGATATGGTAAGAAGAGGTGCGTATGTAAATGCACGTAAAAGGCAGTGCGTATGATAAGCGCTAGCCTTCTAAAGGAGGAAAAATAAAATGACAAAAAACATTCATGATGTAGCATATGAATTACAAAAAGCAATCGCTGAAAACGATGACTTCAAAACGTTAAAAGAGAGCTACGCAGCAGTTCAAGCTGATGCTGCTTCAAAGAACTTATTCGATGAGTTCCGTACAATGCAACTTAGCCTACAACAAAAAATGATGCAAGGCCAAGAAATCACTGAAGAAGACAACCAACAAGCACAAGAAGTTGTAGCTCGCATTCAACAAGATGCTAAAATCACAAAGTTAATGGAAACTGAGCAACGCCTAAACGTTGTAATCGGCGACGTTAACAAAATTATCATGAAGCCACTTGAAGAGTTATATAGCGCGCAACAACAAGCGTAATGAGAGAAGACGCCCCTTGGATGGGCGTCTTTTTTGTTTGTTATTTGTGGAAATACTCCGTCTCAATCTCCTTCTCCTTCAAAAACTTTTCAATTTCTTTTTGCTTCCTACCATTCACTTTCTCAAAGCGTTTTGTAAAAGAAAAATCAGTCTTGAACAAGTTGCCATCTTCAGCGAGTTTGTCTAATTCTTGCTCTAGTTCTACTGAAAGTGCCGTAGACGATGAAATGTAATCATGAATTTCCTTCGAAGGCTGTTTGTAATCAGCAGGAATCGTATTGTTACTAATAAAATGATGGAAGTTCGCATCGTTTTGTTGAGCTAAATCTATTAGTTTTTGTAATTTCTCTCGGTCGGATTCAGTAACCTTCTCGTCAGACATGGCTGACGAAAGTGGAACGATGTTTTCGTATAACTCCCCGCTGTAATCTAAATAAGTTTTTATATTTTGTTTCATCTCGTCTTCATTAATCATTTCATTTTTCTTTGAGGAAGTGAATATCGTTTCTGGAATTTTAACTGTAACATCTTTAATAGATTGTACATCGTCTAATTTATTATATTGTGTATCATTTGCTTCATTAGATTGTGTATCATGTGAACAAGCTGGTAGCAATAAAATTGTAAGTGACATGAGTGGGTATAAAATATACTTTTTCATCTTAATCTCCTTTTGCATTAGTGTCTTTGTAAAATAGCTATATTCCATTTCAAATACTTTACTAAAAGTGCATATAGATGTTTGATCATTTGATAACTTATGACGGATATGAGTAAACCGACGCAAAAAGCGATAAACACATTATAAACATCGGAGTAACTAATTTGATGAAACCCTTTAAAAAATCCTAACCCTATTAATAAAATAGGTGAAATGATTAATACTGGAGTAGCAATGATAAGTGCTAGAATAATCGGTAATAAAAAGAGTAGTACGAAAAAGGCGATAAAGATAAAGGCAAAATTTAAAACACTTAAGCTCATAACAGAAAATAGTGCAGTTATCATATTTTTGAAGTTGCGTTTCTTGTCAGCATTGCTTATTGCATAGGAAACATTCAGTTCTTTCGCGATCGTTTTAGGGTTTCCTAGTTTTCTAGCAATTTCTTCTTCACATTTTCCGTCTTGTTTACCACTAATAAAATGAGTTTCGTACTCTAAAATAATATCTTTCTTTTCTTCATTAGGCATATTTCGCAGGGAAGAACTAAGTTGTTCTAAAAATTCACTTTTGTTCATAATAATCACTTTCCTTTATAGAATGATGAATGAAAGCTGAGAATCGTATCTTTTGAAAAGGGGGTTGTGAATTACAAATAATGGGTATTCCATTATTTACAAATATATCATTTAGTAGTGTTCTTTGCAAGGTACTGTTATTTTAAAAATACTATGATGCGATGGAAGTTTTTTCAGCTTTTTTCGAGGAGATTTAAAAATATTATTTTAGGATAAATAAAGGGTTGTAAGCGGATTCAATAGTGGTTGTCAAAATAATATCATATTCATATTCTTGGAAAAATAATGCATTTGTAATATAATGATAAATGATAATTCACCACGTTAATTAACCAGGTGAAATTAAAAATCTTTATTACACAAATTATGAAACAAAGGAATGATTAGTTTGAGTACAGGTGTAAAAGCAAACGACGTGAAGACAAAAACAAAAGGAGCAGATCTTGTTGTTGATTGTTTAATTAAACAAGGTGTTACACATGTTTTCGGTATTCCAGGAGCAAAGATTGACTCTGTATTTGATGTACTGCAAGAAAGAGGACCAGAGTTAATTGTTTGTCGTCATGAACAAAATGCAGCATTTATGGCAGCTGCGATTGGTAGATTAACAGGAAAACCGGGCGTATGTCTTGTAACTTCAGGACCAGGGACATCAAATTTAGCGACAGGTCTTGTTACTGCGAATGCGGAGAGTGATCCCGTTGTTGCTTTAGCTGGTGCTGTTCCACGTACAGATCGATTAAAACGTACGCACCAATCTATGGATAATGCTGCACTATTCGAACCAATCACAAAATATAGCGTAGAAGTAGAGCATCCTGATAATGTGCCAGAAGCATTATCAAATGCATTCCGAAGCGCGACTTCCACAAATCCAGGAGCTACTCTAGTAAGTCTGCCGCAAGACGTTATGACCGCGGAAACGACTGTAGAGTCTATCGGTGCGCTTTCTAAGCCACAGCTTGGAATCGCTCCCACACATGATATTACATACGTAGTAGAAAAAATAAAAGCAGCGAAATTACCGGTTATTTTACTCGGTATGAGAGCAAGCACAAATGAAGTGACGAAAGCCGTTCGTGAATTAATTGCGGATACAGAACTTCCTGTCGTTGAAACATATCAAGCAGCTGGTGCGATTTCACGTGAGTTAGAAGATCATTTCTTCGGCCGCGTTGGACTATTCCGTAACCAACCAGGTGATATTTTACTAGAAGAAGCAGACCTTGTTATTTCTATCGGTTATGACCCAATTGAGTATGATCCGAAATTCTGGAATAAACTTGGAGACAGAACGATTATTCATCTTGATGACCATCAAGCAGATATCGACCATGATTACCAACCAGAGCGTGAATTAATTGGTGATATCGCTTTAACTGTAAATAGCATCGCGGAGAAATTACCGAGACTTGTATTAAGTACGAAATCAGAAGCGGTGTTAGAACAATTACGCGAGAAATTATCAGAACAAGCAGAAATTCCAAATCGTCCTTCAGAAGGTGTTACGCATCCACTTCAAGTCATTCGTACACTTCGTTCTTTAATTAGTGACGACACAACCGTTACATGTGACATCGGTTCCCATTCTATTTGGATGGCGAGATGTTTCCGTTCTTATGAACCACGTAGATTATTATTTAGTAACGGTATGCAGACGTTAGGTGTTGCACTTCCTTGGGCAATTGCTGCTACTTTAGTAGAACCAGGTAAAAAAGTAGTTTCGGTATCAGGTGACGGTGGTTTCTTATTCTCAGCGATGGAGTTAGAAACGGCGGTACGTTTAAATTCTCCAATCGTCCATCTTGTTTGGAGAGACGGCACATATGATATGGTTGCATTCCAACAAATGATGAAATACGGCAGAACATCCGCTACAGAGTTTGGCGATGTTGATCTTGTGAAATATGCGGAAAGTTTCGGGGCGTTAGGTCTTCGTGTTAACACGCCTGATGAATTAGAAGGTGTATTAAAAGAAGCACTAGCAGCAGACGGCCCTGTCATTATTGATATTCCAATCGATTACCGTGACAACATTAAATTAAGCGAAAAATTATTACCAAATCAATTAAACTAATGGAGGCAGATTTGAGATGACGGTTGCGCAATTAATTGATATTGATGCAAAAAGAACGAAAATGAGTAACGAAGTATATCAAACATCTACAATGCTTGCGCTATTAGATGGTATATATGATGGTGTGATTAGCTTTGAGGAACTAAAAGAACATGGTGATTTCGGTATCGGCACATTTGATCAATTAGATGGTGAAATGATTGCGTTTGATAACGAATTTTATCATTTACGTTCAGACGGTTCAGCAGAAAAAGTAGAGCCAGAAGAAACAACACCGTTTGCGACTGTAACGTTTTTTGAAAAAGAAATGAGTTATACGATAGAGCGTCCGATGAATCGAGAAGAAGTGGAAGCATTATTACATGAATTAATGCCGAGTAAAAACTTATTTTACGGTATTCGAATGGATGGTATGTTCCGCGAAGTAAGAACGAGAACTGTTCCAAAACAAGAAAAACCGTATACACCGCTCGTTGAAGTGACGAAATCACAACCAATCTTCTCATTTGAAAATACAGAAGGTACGCTTGCTGGATTTTGGACGCCAGATTATGCGCAAGGTATTGGTGTAGCTGGATTCCATTTACATTACATTGATGATGAAAGAAGCGGAGGCGGACATGTTTTCGACTATGTTGTTGAAAACTGTACAATCCAAATTTGTCAAAAAGCTCATATGCATTTAGCACTTCCAGAAACAGCTGACTTTATGGCGGCTGAATTATCAAGAGAAAACTTAGAGGATAATATTGCGACTGCGGAAGGTGCGGAGTAAAAAGAGAAGCCGATTCGGCTTCTCTTTTATTTTGGGTTACTCCCGATATGTGGAACAATGCTCATCAGAAATAGAATAGTTCTCTTTACCAGTTAAGGCTGATACTTCTACTAATTGATGCCCAAGTCCATCCCATACGGTAACAGTATATAAGGAGGGCCATTTAATATTCCCACGAGCTAGTCGGAAAGAATAATAATCGTTGTCTGTTGTTACTAAAATTTTGTTATAAATAATATTTTTCGTTTTTCTATTTTGCAAAATAAGAACAAAGTCTAGTTTATCTTCTTCTTTTGGAATTTGTAGTATTCTTGCTACAAACATTCCATTTGGATTTTTCTTCGTTTTATATACTTTTTCTAATTCTATTTTTAGTTCAGGTTTACCCCTCATAGTCTCTCCCTTTACATATGTTTATTTCTTTGAAACAAACGGATGTCCCTCATAATAAAAACGCCACGGATAATGTACAGCTTCTTCTGCATAGTCGATATTAATACGAGGACCTGCTGTTATTTTATATTGTGATGATATGTGTTCTTCTTCTCGGACGAGTTCAATATGTAATGTGTCACTTTGTAATGAGACGCCTCGTTCTTCTAAAGTAATTCCGAGTGCACGGCATAGTTTGCCAGGTCCGTTCGTTAAATTTTTATACTGCGCCTTTGTAATGTCGGTTTTGTTGTAGCGCGCTAGTTTTATTTCTTCAATCCCGTCTACCGGTTCCAGGGCTCGAATGAGCACTCCTTGTGGGGTACCAACTGGCGCTGTAATGACGTTAAAACAATGATACATACCATAAATCAAATATACGTAAGCATGTCCCGGTGCACCAAACATGACTTCTGTACGGTCCGTTCGTCTACCTCCGTAACTATGTGCTGCTTTATCATCGGGACCTTTGTATGCTTCTACTTCAACAATGATTCCACTTCGCTTTATTCCGTCTACAATATGAACAAGTTTCTGTCCGAGTAATTTTTTTGCGACTTCTAACGTATCGCCTTCATAAAAGGAAGGAGGTGCCTGCATTGTACTATCTCCTTTACTGAGTGTATATGTATATAGTAAACCAAATTTTCAGTAGAAATTCTAACTCGTTCTATTTGCTACATTTATTTCATAAATTATGGATAGAGTACAACAGCGAAGAGGGGGAGTGCGACATGATTTATCGCTTACTAGCTCTTAACATAGATGGGACACTACTATACAACAATGGAAAAATTGCAAAAGGGCTACGAGAAACAATTGACTTTGTGAAAAGAAAAGACGTATACGTTACATTATTTACGAGCCGAAATTTTCAGTCCGCTCATAAAGTAGCAAAGGCGTTAAAATTAGATTCTATATTAGTGACACACGGCGGTGCTTTCGTTTCAGCAACGTTAGATAAACCGTACGTTCAAAGAAGATTATCGGAAGAGAAGACGTTTAATATTGTGCAAGTGTTAGAACACTTTGATTGTAACGTCCGCATTTCTCATGAACGGTTTTCAATTGGAAATCGTGAGAGAAATACACCAAATTTAATTGCGCGTACTGTGTTATCAAGTGCTGATCCGTTATTTTATCCAGTTCAATTTGTAGATTCGTTAGGTGATGCGCTTCGTGATCATCCAGTAGCGGCGCCAAAAATTGATGTTCTTTTCCAAACGAAAGGTGAAAAAGAAAGAGGGCTAAATACATTAAGAAAAGCGTTTCAAGATATAGAGTACATTGAGTGTGATTCAAAACGAATAGAAATTTTGCCGCAAAATGTATCAAAATTACGCGGATTACAATTGCTTGGAGAGCATTTGAATATTTCGCTAAACGAAATGGTTGCCATTGGAGATAGCATGGAAGATTTAGAGATCATTGAAAATGTGGGTCTCGGGGTAGCGATGGGGAACGCGCCTGTAGAGGTAAAACAAGCAGCCGACTGGATTACACGTTCAAATAGTGAGAACGGCGTAGAGTATATGATTAAAGAACATTTCCGCAAACAATTCCCGCTTCCGTTTTTGAAGAATCATAAAAATACACCGAAACGATGATAGAAAAACGTAGCTTTTGGGCTACGTTTTTTTGTTGAACGTATTAAAAGGAATGAAAACGTTTTAAATTATGAATTGTGTATGAAATCTATACAATTCACTTGAATACTCTGAGAAACTATTGTAGAGTGAATGATGTTGCCAAAATAGTTACACCATATGAAATATTCTCCAGGTTAATGTTGTTGAGCTCCATATGCAAAAAATACTTCCGCATGTTAGTTTCGTTTACGTATTATTTCAAAAATGAATTGTAGTAATTTTATTAAGCAGTTGTAGGTTCCTTGTTTTTATTTAAATGGATGATTTTAAGTTATTGTGAGTAAGGTTTGGTACATATGAAAGATGCTTTTTGTTTGGTTTTAGGAAGTTTAAAAGGGGGAATGAATTTCTTGAGGAAATCATTTAATCAAAAAATAAAAAAATTAAGTAGTAGTTTTATAGTTGTATTACTAGTATGTATGAATTTTTTAATCCATTTACCGTATAAAGCAGAGGCAGCTACAACAGAATTAAAAGGTTTAGGTGATGTATCTTATTACAATGCAATCATTTTTGGAGATCATAGTGCAACGAGTGCGGATATTGAGGGTGCGATGGCTGTTCAAAAAAATATGAATGCATCAAGTTATACAGTTGTAGCGGCGGCAACGGGAGCAAACAACTTAGCTGGAGCAACTTGGGTAGATGAAGGATATCCATCATTATTACTAGGTGGCCAATTTACGAAAGCGGGAGCAGGGCAAGTAATTATTCAAGATGGAACAGTGGCTATGACAAAAGATGGTGACCCAGAAGGTGCAATGAAATCATCATATGACCGTATCTCTTATAAAGAGCAAGCAGAGATTGATGCTAAATTTAAAGAGTTTAGAAAAGACATTAATAGTGTAATTGAGGATGCGGGTCAATTACATACTGATAAACCAAAACCGGGTATGACCTTTGGAATCGGTGAAGATGTAAAGAATTCTAATATTTACGTTTCTTCAGGATTAAAAGGGCAAGAACCATTCAATGTAAAGGATGTTTATCTTCCAAATGTAAATAACAAAGATTTTATTGTTATTCATTCAGATGCAGAAGAAGTTAATTTTGGTGGCGGTGCAATCCTGTATGATACAACAGATAAGGGCGGGTTCACATTAGTTAATACATCTCAAGCATATGACCCTAATTCCTTTTTTACTGAGTTAGCTAGTAAAGTCATTTGGGTGTTCCCTAATGCTAAAAAGATAACAACTAAAGGATATGGTGTAGTAGGAAGTGTATTTGCGCCTAATGCAGTTGTAGAGACAAAGGGTGGATCTATTAACGGACAAGCCTTTGTTGGTGGATTACACCAAAGAGATGGATTTGAGGTTCATAATTTTAAATTTAACTGGCCAAAGTGGAAAAAGCCGGCAGCTGAAAAAGGAAATTTACAGATTAAAAAAGTTGATGAAAACGATGAAAACATTGTTTTAAAAGACGCAAAATTTGATGTTATAGACAAAGATAATAATGTTGTGGCTACTGTTACAACAAACGAAAAGGGTATTGCGGAAGTTAAAGATTTACCATTTGGTGATTATTTTGTAAAAGAAATTAGTGCACCAGAAGGATATATAAAAGTTGATACACCAGTAAAAGTAACAATTGATAATACAAACATAATTGAATTTGTTATGAAGAATACGAAAAAAGTAGAAAATGGTCAATTTAAATTATTGAAAAAAGATAGTGAATCTGGTCAACTTCTACCAGGTGCAAAATTTGATGTTATAGATAAAGATGGGAACGTTGTCGAAACAATTATTACAGATGATAAAGGTGAAGCTTTATCAAAACAACTTCCAGTTGGAACATATACATTAAAAGAAATTGAAGCACCGAAAGGATATGAATTATCATCTAGTTCAGTTTCTGTTGATGTAGAGGCTCATAAAATAGTAACTATAGATGTGGTGAATAAAAAGATCCCCGAAAAAGTAACAGGTCAATTTGAAATTGTGAAAGTAGATGCTCAAGACAAAACGAAAGTATTATCAGATGCAGAATTTGAAGTGTACAAAGATGGTAAAAAAGTAGAGACATTACGAACAGATAAAACAGGTAAAGTAATCTCTCAGAAATTAGAGCCAGGAA
>NZ_JAKUFF010000020.1:0-61789 GCF_022663305.1 Bacillus cereus group sp. BfR-BA-01408
GAAAATAAGCTAACTTGGAATCATGATGAAATAAACAAAAATCATAGTACAGGTTCAAATTATTATATGAATTTTAATTTAAAAGGAAGAGAGTCAGTTTTATTTGATTTACAAGCTGTAGCTGTAAAAAGGGGAATTGCGAGATGGGAAGCAGTTGAAATTGTCATTACAGATCCCTTTGGATTTATGACGAACCATATAACATATAAACGAGTTGAAACGCCGACCTATTTAGTTTTACCAGCTGTTCCGAAAATGCAAGTTCCTGAATTACAAGAATGGTCACGAGGATTTCGAAAAGCGATGTCATCACCCTTATCTGATGAAACGAAGGTAATGGGAGTGAAGTCGTATGAAAATGAAGATTTTCGTTCTATCCACTGGAGTGCGACAGCGAAAACAGGGGCGATAACTGCAAAAAAATACGAGCGAACACAATCAGATAAATATGCGATTTATCTAAACTTGCAAAACAAAAGTGGTATTTCTTTGAGAAATGATACAGAGGAACTAATTGAATTAACGGCAGGCGTATGTAAACAACTGCTTATGCAAAACTGTTCATTTGAAGTATGGATTAATAGCGTAAAAGATAATGGATTACTACATATAAAAAACGGGGATAATCGGAAACACTTGCAAAATGTATTAAAGGTGCTTGCCTCCATATCAGATCAGGATACACCTGTATCTTCTTCTTATTTTTACACAGCTGGATTCCGGCGAAAGGAACTGGATGCGGTTCCTTTAATTTTTGGTACTTCCCCAAGGAAATACACCAGAACGAATAAATGGGTCGTAATTAAAGAATAAGAAGGGGTTTATGTCATGGCTAATAAAGAACGACATATAAAGGTAAAGATTTGGAGTATTAGAGTTTTCATGATACTTTTCTTTACGGTTAGTGCGATAACGTTATCACAAGGTGTTGTGCATGTACAAGACATAGTGAAAGAACGTTTTTCCAGTAAGACTAAGATAATATCGGAAAGAAATTATGATTTTACTAGTATAAACGAACAGTTTGATGAGCCTGAAAGAATTATAGAGGAAGAAACAAGAGTTGTAGACACCAGAACGAAAATAGATAGGAAAATCCCGCTTTTCAAACAGGGGAATTCATGGAACGACGTGTTTTCTGTTCTTTCAAATGCATGGATTAGTGTCATTTTTTATGTAGTTATTGCAGGGATAATTATATATTTTCTTTATAAATCCGTTAGGAAAAAGGTAACGAAATCAGAAATACAACAGGATAAACAATCGATAACAAAAGAAAATACGGATAGAATCGAAAAGAACGAGAAAGTGAAGCATCAGTTAGAACGGCCGTTACCGACAAATACGATAAGAAAAACGTTAGTTGAATGGGAAAGAACATTACCATTTCATGAACAGAGAAGGTCCTATGAAACGATGCAACAATGGTTAACGAGAATTTGTAGAACGCGAGATATTATTCCGATATATGAGTCTGTCCGTTATGGAGAAAAGACGTATACAGAGTTAGATGTGGAAAAGACTGTGCAATGGATAGAGCGAGACGGGAAGGTTTGAAGTTAATATAAGTAAATAAAATTAACTGTAAATTAATTTTATTTACTTATATTTAATTACGTGGTAATGTATACTTACTTTTTTATATCGCTACCAATGGAAAAAGGTTACCTTAGTAGAGTATTGCTCGTTACATTTTTTGTGAGGCTATCTTCACTTCATCAATATAGAATGAAAAATAGATGAAATAATTACGAGTAGCATGTAAATAAAAAATTATTATTTATGTTTAAATTTTTGTAAGGGTGTGAAAATAGAATGAAACCGGTATTGAAAAACATACTCCTTTCCTTTATTTTTTCTGCAGCAGGGATGTGTTGGTTTCTGTTTATATTAGTTAGAGGAGGCGGAGACTGGTTATTGTCTTGGGTAGGTGTATTAATGGCATTTTTATCTTTATACACGTTAATCGATTTATATTGTAAGTATACATACGATAAAAAATTAAGTAAATTGTTTATTAAAACCACAGTTACTACCTTTAGTTTTGCAGTATTGGGAATTACCTTTGGTATTGTACACGAGCTATTACAGCCATGGAGTCTCAGTCTAATGGTTTGGTATTGGTTGTTAGTATTACTTTTATTTGTAATGACGATAATATTATTAGTGATTTTAGTATTTGTTAATCGTAAAAATCACCATATTCCTAGGAGATATAGAATACTTATACTGCTAAATTTATTTCTTACGTTAGCACCAGTATTATGGCCACTATTACTTTCTATTATCGGAAATGGCATGAACGCTAGTGCAGGATGGTAAAAGTGAATAAACTAAAAAAATGATATAGGGTTTTAAATATAAAAGAGAACGTGTTTTCATAAATTGAAAACACGTTCTCTTTTATTTTCATACATTACTTTTTTCTTGTTGTTAAATTTTAAGAGTAAGTATTTCGTAAGGAATGGATAAGAAAAAAGAGAGTTTTATCATATAGGATAAAAGTATAGCTTGAATCAATACGATAGGAATAGGGGAGAGAATTTTATGAAAAAACGTAATTCAATGAAGTTAGCGAGTTTGACAGTTTTATTAGCGGGTACTACTCTATTTACACCTGGTTTTACTGTGAAGGCAGAGTCTACTCAAAGTATTTCGAATTCGTCAAAAGTACATGATCAAAAGAATCGGAATGGCTGGAAACAAGTAATGCAGGAAACTATACAAATTGGGGCGCCAGGGGTATTAGCTAAGACGTCTAATAAAGGGAAAATTAATAGTTATACTGCTGGCGTGGCGGATTTAAGTACAAAGAAACCGGTGAAATCGGATTATCGCTTTCGGATTGGTAGTGTGACAAAAACTTTTACCGCCACGACTGTCCTTCAATTAGTAGGAGAAAATCGCGTACAACTTGACGATCCAATTGAGAAGTGGCTACCAGGTCTTATTCAAGGGAATGGGTATGATGGTAATCAAATTACGATACGTCAACTATTGAACCATACGAGTGGTATCGCTGAATATTTAAAATCAAAAGACGCTGACGTAATGAATTCGAAAAAAACGTATACAGCAGAAGAAATAGTGAAAATAGGCCTTTCTCTGCCTCCAGATTTCTCGCCGGGCAAAGATTGGTTGTATTCAAACACAGGATATGTAATATTGGGAATGCTAATTGAAAAAATAACTGGTAATAGTTATGGGGAAGAAATTGAAAATCGAATTATTGAACCTTTGGATTTGTCAAATACGTTTTTACCAGGAAATTCACCCGTCATCCCAGGAAAGAATCATGCTCGTGGATATGTGAAAATGGAAGAAACAGGCGAGTTGAAAGACATTACGTATTATAATCCAAGTTTAGCTAATGCAGCTGGAGATATGATTTCTAATGCTGATGATTTAAACAAGTTCTTTTCATCTTTACTCGGTGGTAAGTTACTGAAGGAACGCGAGCTAAAAGAAATGCTTACTACAGTTCCTGTAGAAGGAAAAGGGGTTGGTGATGGATATGGTCTTGGAATCTATGAGACTAAACTTCCAAATGGTGTCTCAGTATGGGGGCACGGAGGATCAATTCCTGGATTTATGACTTTTGCTGGTGGAGTAATTGGAGGCAAGCATACATTTGCTGTCAATGTTAACTCTTTAGGTCCGGTTGATATTCTTACACAGTTTAATAAAATGATGCAAGTTGAATTTAATAAATAATAGATGAAAAGAGTTCTACTATAGAGGTATATAAGGATTTGTATGTGATTTAATTGTTATTAAAATATACTCTTAAAAAATCCCGAATCATGAGCAATTTACTTCCCATGATTCGGGGTTTTTATGTGCTGTTACAAGAAAAGTAATGATGTATTTGAATTTTTTCATTTTACTATAAATCTATTATATTTATTTGATATTTCTTATTTATAGTGACTTTTACATTTTTAAAATATTGAAACATACAAAGGTAAGTAGTTCTAGATTTCGGAGTTAATAATAAGTAAATTCTGATTTTTGTTGAAAAATATTTAAATGCATTTCCGTAATTTACATAATAAGGTACTTTTATCGTATGAATTAATAACAAATAGAATTAAGTATACAAACATAGATAATTATGATTTGCATCAAAATGATTGACTATTATGAAAATAATGATTAATATAGGTTTTATATTTTAATTTCATTTATGTTACAAATATGTATTTTATTTCAAATTTAATTGTGTCGTAAACTATAATTGAATATATTGTGAAAAAGAATAGGGAGCGGGAACAGCAATAGAAAAGGCTATCTTTTCAAATTGTGTAATGAAATCAAAGGGGAGGATAAATATGTATAAACAAGTAGTAGAACTGTTAGAAGAAGCAGCTATATCGTATAAACAATATACATATGAGCCAATATTAGATTATGAAACAGATAGAAAAATTAGAGAAAGGTTTAAATGTCCTATTACGGGGGTAAAGATAAATGATTAGCATGATATTCAGTTATATATTATTAGGGATTTCATTGTCTGCACCAGTCGGTCCGATTAATGTTGCTCAAATAAATAAAGGAATAAAAAATGGTTTTTTGAGTGCATGGTTAGTAGGAGTCGGGGCGATGTCAGCAGATGTTGTAATGATGTTTTTAATTTACTTTGGTATTTCGACTTATTTAACAACTCCCGTTGCTCAACTTTGTATTTGGATTTTTGGTTTTGTAACGATGATTTATTTAGGCTATGAAAGTATGAAAGAAGCTACTAAACAAGTTCAATATATTTCATCAGGTGAAAAAGAACATCCTTTAAAATCTTTTCTATCGGGGTTTGCTATCGCAATTTCTAATCCATTAAATATTATTTTTTGGATAGGGATATATGGATCAGTTTTAACTAGTGCTATGAATACTATTGGAAAAGAACAAGCTTTATGGTATAGTGCAGCCATTTTTGCTGGGATTATGCTTTGGGATATATTTATGGCTACATCTATTCATTTTGGTAGAAGATTTATTAATCATACAGTAATGAAATGGATTTCTATAGTAGCAGGCATTGTTTTAATTCTGTTTGGAATATATTTTGGCTACGAGGCAGTAAGAGGAACTGCTCAACTATTGTGAACTTTTTGATGATTAGAGAGAATAGTGATTTATTAGAAATTTATTCATCGCGAATCTTTTGGTTTTTGGATTTGTTAATCGATGGGTAGGTTAATTCTTTATAGTAAAAGACTTATAGAATCATTCTATAAGTCTTTTTATTGCTGTATAGAAAAATATATAGGCACATTCTCTTCTCACAAGAATAAATAAAATTTTTAACAAGAGTGATAAAATAAATATATAAGCAGTAAACTTTGTTTTAAACCATTACAACCTAAATTAGAAGCAAACTTAAATATTATATGGAAAAAGAATCAAGTGTTTTCAAATGCAGCCTATGACTTTATCAATCAGCTCCGAAATAGTATAAACTAATTATAATTTAAAATGAAAAGTAAAAAACGTGCTGTCTTACTTATTAAGATGACACGTTTTTTACTTTTTGAAATAGTCGTTATTTTTCCGAAGATTTAAGTAAAACAACTGCGGAAATGTTTATGTTCAAAAGGAGAAGTAGTGAACAATAAAAAAGATTTTAGTTCTGAAAATTGTTATTTTGTGATTGATAAAGCAGTTTTAGAAAGAACTCCCTCGCTCTAGTAGTTATGTAAAGTGGGGGAGTTTTATATTTTAAGTGTATTGTTATGAATGGAGTTACATATAAATAATGTTCAACAGCAATAAATAGATAAATTAGAACGAAATACTTTTAAAACCTACTTGACAGATAGGTATTAGTGGATTAATATGTGGGTATTACTTATTTTACCACTCATTATTTTAATGCTAAAACAATTTGAATAGCTGATTGGATAACCAAAGGCACGTATACATTTCGAAATTTTGAAATGTGTTCGTGCCTTTTTGTATTATTCATAGAGCAAGGAGCGGAGGAGATATGAACAAAACGATGCCAACATTAATTGAAGAAACAGATTGGTTGTTTCGTAAAATGGTCCGTAAATTTGTGAAGGAACGCGACAAAATTAAGATTGAAGGTATTATGTTGCCGGGCTTCTTAATATTAAACAAAATTATTCAAGATGGTGAGCAACGTCTAACTGATTTGGCAGAAGAACTGGATTTGACATCAGGAGCGATTACGGCATTATGCGATAAGTTAGAAGAAAGAGGCCTGGCTATTCGGAAACGTCATCAGGAAGATAGACGAATCACTTTACTTGATATTACTGAAGATGGCCTGAAATTTATAAAGCGAAATCATAATATAAGAACAAGTTTTATGTCTGTTTTATTCGATGGATTTTCAACAGAAGAATTACACGTGCAGGCCGAAGTTTTTAAACGCTTAGCCCATAATTTAGAACAACTTTCTCATACGATTATGAAACTAAGTAATGAGAATAGGGAGGAGTAACGAAGAATGCTATTAGTCTAGTTATTTAGGACTGAAAATTCAAAAAAACATCGATAATATGAATAGGAGTGGAAAGAATGGGACATCCAACAATTTATCCAACAGGGGCAACAGTATATAATCCCGGGAAAGCTTGGAGTGGTTATACAATTTATCAAGCTGCAGATCATGGTGCTTTATTAATTGATATGAATGGGAAAGAAGTACACTTATGGAAAGGGTTACGGGGATTTCCAAACAAGGTGTTACCAGGCGGATATGTTTTTGGTCATACAGCACAAAGAGATCCTGAGTTTGGTTTTCAGGATGAAGTCGATTTAGTTCAAGTTGACTGGGAAGGAAACATCGTCTGGAAATTTAACCGTCTGGAACATATTGAAGACCCAGGACATGCCTCGCAGTGGATGGCTAGAGCTCATCATGATTACCAACGTGAAGGAAATCCTGTCGGGTACTATGCGCCAGGATTAGAGCCGAAAACAGAAAGTGGAAATACGCTAATTTTAGCGCATAAAAATGTACATAATCCGAATATCTCCGATAAGCCGTTATTAGATGATGTAATTATTGAAGTAGATTGGAAAGGGAATATTATTTGGGAATGGGCTGTCAGTGATCATTTTGAAGAACTTGGATTTGATGAAAGTGCTAAAAATGTACTATTCCGTAATCCTAATATTAGATCCTTTGGTGGTAATTCGGATGGAGATTGGATGCATATCAATTCTATGTCTACAATTGGTCCGAATAAGTTTTATAATCAAGGAGATGAACGTTTTCATCCTGAAAATATTATTTGGGATGCTAGAGAGTCAAATATAATTGCCATTATTGATAAAAAGACAGGAAATATAGTTTGGAAACTCGGTCCTGATTATTCTAGCCCAGATGTTAAGCATTTAGGATGGATCATTGGACAACATCATGCACATATCATTCCGAAAGGATTGCCTGGAGAAGGGAATTTACTCGTATTTGATAATGGTGGTTGGGCAGGATACGGTCTTCCAAATCCTGCATCTCCATACGGTTCCAAAAATGCTGTTCGTGATCACTCGAGGATTTTAGAAATTAATCCAGTAACTTTAGAAATTGAATGGCAATATACGCCAACTGAAGCTGGGTATCAAGCTCCTTTAGATTCATATCGATTTTACAGTCCATATATTAGTTCTGCTCAAAGGCTGCCAAACGGAAACACATTGATTACTGAAGGAGCAGATGGTCGGATTTTTGAAGTTACTCGTGAGCATGAGCTTGTATGGGAATATATTTCACCATATAAAAATAACAGAAACTCAAATATGGTTTACCGTGCGTATCGTGTACCGTATGAGTGGGTACCTCAACTAGAAAAACCAGAGGAGAAAGAAATTATTCCCCTTGATATAGCAGCATTTAGAGTACCAAATGCTGCAGAAGCTGGTACGGAATCCGTTGTGACAGTCGAAGGGACAATATCTTACGGCACCGGAGATTTTTGTGTAGCGACATTGGAAGAAATAAATAAAAAACGAGATTAACGCTAGTAAATTAAAGTGTGGGGAGAGTAATTTCCCCACACTTATTAAAATGAACTTGATAGGTTCGTTATATGACAAAATGTTGCCATTTCTTTATTTGTAATAATTTAACGTAATATTGTGGTGAAATAAAATCCCGCTTCAAGTTTGAACAAATTGTTATGGAGGAGTGATAAATGGTGAAATTAAAGCCTTTATTTTTAAGCTTATCAATGATTACCAGTTTAGCTGTCGCAGGGTGCTCAAGCTTTTCAAAAGAAAGTGCGGGAACGACGAAAAGTAATGGGAAAGAAACGGCCACGGTGAAAATGGCTATAGATACAGCGGCGGGTGGTTCTTTTCAGTTTAGAGCTGCCGAGAAACAAGGTTATTTTGAGAAAAATAGTATTAAAGCTCAACTATCAAATTTTGCTTATGGAATTGATACAGTAAATGCGGTATTAACCGAACAAGCTGATACAGGTCTTGCTGCTGATTATGCGCTTTTAAATTCGTTAGGAAAAGGGGATATGGTCGTAATTTCAACACTTACGCGAGGAAATGAAAAATCATCAAAAGACAATGAGCTTCTAGTTAGAGAGGGGATTAAAACAGAAAATGATTTAAAAGGTAAAAAGTTAGGCGTACCTAAAGGGACTGTAACGGAGTATGTTTGGGCGAAATATTTGGTAGCGAAACATATTAATGAAAAGGATATTACCTTCGTTCCATATAGTACACCAGACGAAGCTATTGTAGGGATGAAAAATGGTGATATAGATGCTGTTTGGAGTTCTGGTGCGTTAAAGGATAAATTTAAAAATATAAAAGGTGTAACAAAATTAGGTGATTTAGAAAGTGCGGGCGTTACAATTGACAGCTATTTACTAGCAAAAAGATCATTTGTCGAGAAGAATCCAAAAGCAGTTGAAAATGCACTTAAGGCTCTTTCTGAAGGCATAAAATACGTAGAAAACAATAAAAAAGAAACAGCAAAACTTGCTTTTGAACAATTGAAACTACCAGAGAAAGACGCATTAAAAGATATTGAAAGACAGAACTATGTTCTTGGATTTACTAAAGAAGATGCTAAGCATCTAGAAGATATGAAAAAATGGTTAGAAGAAAAAGGGAAGCTGAAAGATAAATATGAATTGAAAGATAAGATTGATCTTGAATCACTAAAGAAAGCTTTCCCTGAATCTGTTACTTATAAATAGAATAGGAGTGAAGTATGGTGAGTACAGTAAGTGAAAAAGAAGTATTGAAATCTCCTGTAGCCATTTCTATTTCTGGGTTATCTAAATCATTTAATAATGAACAATTTGTTTTAGAAAATGTAAATTTAACAATTGGGAATGGTGAATTTTTTATATTACTTGGCCCGAGCGGATGCGGGAAATCTACATTACTCAGTATGATTGCTGGATTTGTTGAAAAAACATCAGGAGAACTTATGGTAAATGATGAAGAAATAAAAAAGCCGGACAGAAATCGCGGTGTCGTTTTTCAACAAGCAGACGCAGCACTTTTTCCGTGGCTAACAATTAAAGAAAATGTTGAATTTGGTTTGAAAATGAAAAAAATGATAAAGCAGACTCGAAACGAAATATCCTCTTATTATATAAAACTAGTTGGGCTAGATGGGCATGAAGGAAAATACCCAAGAGAACTTTCTGGAGGTATGAAACAAAGAGTCCAATTAGCACGTGTTTTAGCCAACGACTCGGAATTTTTATTAATGGATGAACCATTTGGAGCGCTCGATGCAATGACTCGAAGAACGATGCAAATAGAGTTAATTCGAATTTGGAAAGAAACAAACAAAACGATTATTTTTGTCACTCATGATATTCAGGAAGCTTTATTACTTGGGCAAAGAATAGGGGTAATGTCTAAAGGACCTTCTTCAAAAATTGAAAAGATTTACGATATTCCACTACCGTATCAGAGAACATTTACAGATAAAGAATTTAATTACTATTATCAAATGATCCAATCACACTTTGATTGAAAGGAGGTCCCAATATGAGCGCATTGAAAGATGAGAGTGCAAGAAAAGATACTATTTATGAAACAAATAATTTCAAGACTGGTTTAAAAAAGAAGCTATTACAAAGTGGAATTATCGCTTGGATACTTATCCTTGCAATATGGAGTGCTGTGGCGAGTTTTTCTGATCCGCAATTTTTGCCAAGTCCGATAGCAGTTTTGTATGGAGCGATTGAACTGAGTCAAAATGGTTCCTTATTTATATATATAGGAGTTAGTTTTTTAAGAGTAATAGCTGGATGGATTTTAGGGAATTTTGTAGCTATTCCGGTAGGGTTATTAATTGGCCGAATCCCATGGTTAAGAGCGCTATTTGATCCAGTTATCAATTTTATTCGTTTTATTCCACCTCTTGCCTTTATAACATTATTTATGCTTTGGTTTGGTATTGGAGAGCAATCTAAAATTTTCCTCATTACGTATGCAACTTTCTTTATCGTGACGATTAATACAATTACCGGTGTGCAAGCTGTTGAAGAAGATAAAATTCGTTCAGCGAGAAGTATGGGAGCATCAGAATGGCAAATTATGTTCCATGTCATCATACCTGCTGCACTTCCTTATATGTATACTGGAGCAAAGCTTGCGATGGGATCCTCATTTATGGCTATTGTTGGAGCTGAAATGGTTGCAGCTAATGAAGGAATTGGCTATATGATTTGGAATGCAAGGTTATATTTCAAAACAGATTGGATTTTTGTCGGTCTTGTTATTCTTGGATTGATGGGCTTCTTGATGGATCGGATATTTAATAAATTCGGAAGTGTAGTTCTGAAAAGATATAATGTGGTAAAAAAATAAAAAAGAGCCATTTAGCTGACTAAAAACGGTTAGATAAATGGCTCTTTTTTATGAATAAAAGTCGATGCGTGCTTACGTCTTATTATTTTTTTATTTCGGTTTCAATCCTCTTCACCAAATCAACAGACACGTTATGAAAATACCCTAAAACGACCTTCCTAATATCATCGGATATAACTTTCAAATCACCAGCTAAGTTTTCAGCAAGATGTTCTTTTTCTATCGGTTTTAACGTCGCATAAAATTCGCCAGCCTGCGTAAAGTCATCTTGTTTCGATATAGAAGTTCTCTCAAGTTTACCATCAACGTACCTTCCGTCACCGCTCGTTATTTGATTAGCAGGTGTCCAATTTTGCTGTTGGTTAATCGTTAATTTGCGGAATTCAGGACCAATTCTTTTTCTTTGGGAATCACTATAAATGTTAGCTCGCCCTTGCAACATTTTATCATCTGATAATTCAGCACCGTCAAGTAAATTAGAAGGGGAGAAAGCGACTTTTTCTATTTGTTCCATAAAATTTTCAGGGTTTTTATTTAATACCATTTTGCCGACTGGTATAAGAGGATACGCTTTTTCATCCCATATTTTTGTATCATCTAAAGGATCGTAAGAAAGATGCGCTTCATCTTTCGGGTCCATGAGCTGGACATATAAACCATATTCCACTGGTTTACCGTTTGCAATTGCATCATATAAATCTTTCCCGCTATAATCAGGGTTTTCCGCAGCCAGTTTATTTGCTTCCTCGCTAGTAATGAATTGTACACCTTCAAATGGGTACCAATGATACTTTACGTACTTTCGATTACCTTCTGCATTTCTCCAAACATATGTATTTACACTATGTCCTGGAATGTGGCGAAGGCTTTTGGCTGTACCATTATCAGAGTACAAACGGACAACGAAATGTATGGATTCAGGTGCTCTAGCGACAAAGCTCCAAAATCTATTAGGGTCTATTAAGTTATTTTTAGGTGAAGGTGACAACGCTTGAATTGTTTCAGGGAAACGCATCGGATCGCGTACAGAAAAGACAGGAATGTGATTACATAATAGATCGAAAATACCTTCTTTTGTATAAAATTTTGTAGAAAAACCGCGTACATTTCTAGAAGTATCAGGTGTTCCTTTCGTACTAACAGCTAGTGAAAATCGTACCATAACAGGAACTTTCTCATTAGAATGTTGTAGAAAACTTAGTTTCGTATGTTCAGACATTGGATAGATCGTTTGAAAATAACCAAATGCACCAAATCCTTTTACATGAACAGGTCTTTCTAAAATTTTTTCGTGAATAAATTGTTGTAACGCCTCGTGAAGCACACTATCTTGCTCTAGAACAGGTCCACGTGAACCAACTGTTTGAGAGTGAAGTATAGCTTGTTCATTACGTTCTTCATTATCATTAAAGTCTTTCCCTAGTAAAGATTGCCTCTGTTTATCATAGTTTTCATCCATCAATATAGCCTCCAAATCTTTTTTGTCCATTGTTACTAAATATGATTTTATAGCGTTGATTATGTATAACACGCTAAGTTCAAACCAGTAACAGACCGCTAGATGAGAAAAACGCGTATGTAGTGGACCTGTTGAAATAGAAGAAATTATGGAAAAATGAATATCGGGAAGAACATTACTATTAAAATTTTAAACTTAAAAATGAATTTATATATGAATTTAAAGAAAATGAACAGAAATAAAACAGGGAGAATAACTAGGAGGAATGTAACATGTCGGATTGGTTTCAATTAGATAAAGAGTATATGATGTCAACGTACTGTCGTACAAAGCTTGCGATAGAAAGAGGAGAAGGGTGTAAGCTGTATGATGTGGATGGTAAAGAGTATTTAGATTTATTTTCTGGTGTAGGCGTAAATGTATTAGGATACAATCATCCGAAAATTGTGCAAACGACAATGGATCAAGTTACGAAGTCGTTGCATCTACCGTTTCATTTTTTAAACCCAGTTGCAATTGAGTATGCAAAGAAATTAGTTGATTGCTCTTTAAAAAACGGAAAGGTCTTTTTTACAAACTCTGGTACGGAAGCGACAGAAACAACGTTGAAATTAATTGATAAATATAGAGCTATTATGCATGAAGAACGTGAAGGAATTGTAGTGCTGAAGAATAGTTTCCACGGGCGTACGTTAGGAGCACTTCATTTTACGAGACAAGAAAGTGTATATCAAAATTTCCCTAAAACATCGATCCCGGTATATGAAGTTGAGCGCGAGAATATAGAGCAATTAGAAGAAACAATTATTCATGAAAATCCAATTGCAATTATGTTAGAACCTGTATTAGGAAGCGGGGGAATTTATCCATTATCGGGTGAATATTTACATGGTGTTCAAAATTTATGTGAGAAATATAATGTACTACTTATCGTTGATGAAGTTCAAAGTGGTATGGGGAGAACAGGAAAACTATTCGCTTATCAAAATTTCAATATTACACCACATATTATTCAAATTGGTAAAGGAGCAGGAGGCGGGATACCACTTGGCGGAATTATTGTAGGTGAAAAGTTATGTGATGTATTTGCACCAGGAGATCACGGCACCACATTTGCTCATTCATCAATGGGAACGGCTTTAGGTTTAACGGTATTAAATACATTACTTGACGATGGTTTAATGCAAGAAGCATATGAAACGTCACTATATTTGAATGACAAACTGCAAGACATTCAGAAAGAAAATTCTTATTATATTCAGGAAGTGCGTCATGCGGGGATGATGTTTGGAATAAGTGTGAATGACACGAATGAAAATGTGAAGAAATTACAGATTGAGTTAATGAATAAAGGAATGTTAGTCGATGTAACACAAGGGAATATTATTCGATTACTTCCGCCGTATATTATTACGAAAGAGGAAATTGACGCATTCACTTATGAGTTTATTTCTTGTGTTCATAACATAGCTGCTACAGCAAGTATTTAAAAAAATATAAAAAAATATAAAAAGCTGAAGAAGGCGCTATTTTAGCGGCTTCTTCAGCTTTTTAAAATAGTAAATTACTTAACATAGAGAGCATCTCATTGGACAAATAATTAATTATGTGAAACAATAATAACAGATAAGGAGACGTTAATTTTCCTTAAGTGCTTCGAATTAATTTTATTCAATAAGAGAAGGTGTGCTTAAAGAAGTTAAATTAAATAAGGAGCTGTTTTATTATATGCAACAAAATAATGATTTAAATTTTGAACCTCAAGACGTTAATATTGTCAATCCTAAACAAGCCAGGAAAGCAGTAGTTGCTACTGGTATAGGGAATGCAATGGAGTGGTTTGACTTCGGATTATACGCGTATTTAGCGGTAATTTTAAGTCAATTATTCTTCTCAGGTGTTGATAATAGTGGATTGCAACTTGTACTTACATTCGGTACATTTGCTGCAGCCTTTCTCGTTCGACCAATCGGGGGTGTATTCTTTGGTAGAATAGGAGATAAGTACGGCCGAAAAATCGTGTTAAGTACTACTATTATTTTAATGGCACTTTCTACATTATTCATCGCATTACTACCAACCTATGAACAAATTGGTGTATGGGCACCAATACTACTTTTAGTTGCCCGAATGATTCAAGGCTTCTCTACAGGCGGCGAATATTCAGGAGCAATGGTTTATATCGCAGAATCTTCTCCAGATAAAAAGCGTGGTATACTCGGTAGTGGTCTTGAAATTGGAACACTCTCAGGTTACATTGCTGCTTCGGTAATTGTTACCATTTTGACGTTATTGTTAACAGATGAACAAATGCTCAGCTGGGGCTGGCGTATTCCTTTCTTAATAGCTGCACCAATTGGCTTGGTCGGTTTATATTTACGCCGTCATTTAGATGAATCTCCTATCTTTGAAGAGATGGAAAAAGCACAAGAGGAATCTGAAGACAATGAACAATTTTCATTTATGGATATTATGAAATATCACAAAAAAGACTTCTTATTAAGCACAGTAATTGTCGCCTTCTTTAATATTACAAATTATATGATTCTTTCGTATATTCCTTCTTATCTAACTCAAGTACTTAAAGTCAAAGAAACAACTGGCTTATTAATTATTTCAATTACGATGGCACTTATGATTCCGCTAGCACTTTATTTCGGTAAATTAAGTGATAAAATTGGTAATAAACGCGTCGTGCAAATCGGCTTACTTGGTTTAACTGTATTTGCAATTCCAGCATTTTTACTGATTGGTAACGGACATATTGCTGCTATATTTGCAGGTATTTTCATATTAGGTTTCTTCCTAAGTGTGTATGAAGGAACATTACCGTCATTATTACCATCACTCTTTTTCACCGATGTACGTTATCGAGCACTTTCGATCTCATTTAATATTTCTGTATCAATATTCGGTGGAACAACACCACTTGTATGTTCATACTTAGTTCATGCGACTGGTAACCCGCTAGCACCGGCATTTTATTTAACAGGTGTAAGTATCATTGGATTAGTCGTATTTAGTGTTCTATTCGTTACAACATCAGGACGCGCGCTAAAAGGTTCATATCCTACAGTAGAAACGAAAAAAGAAGCACACCAAATCGCTAAAGAAGACCCTGAAGAAACACTTTGGTGGCATGAAGAGTCATTAGAGATTGAAGCAGGGAAAAACGCCTCAATTTAAAAAGTAACGTAGAAGTATAAAAAGACTCCTATGAAAATAGGAGTCTTTTTGTTGTATTATTTTTTTCTTTTCTTTAAATCCTTCTGATACATGTAAAGCTTATGAATTTCATCCTTAAATTCCTGCAAAAGTACGGTGTTTTCCTCATTTGAATAACGCACTGTATTATAAGCATTAATAATAATATGACTCTGAATATTTACACCTTCTTCACTATTTATTCTATCTAACCATGCCTCAATAGTTTCGCCTCGATTTCTATTTAAAGGGGGATTTAACTTACTTTCAAGCTTAAAAATCTCTTTTCGAATTTCGTTATGTGGCGGTTTGTTTCGTTTCAAACGTTTTTGGCTCATGCCTTCTTTATCAGTGATGATAGTAGATTCAAAGACAGGTATATTTGGTAAACTGAATTGTTTTCGTTTTTTTATTATTTTCCAAACGACATAAATAGCAATGGCTGCACAGGCTATTATGGTTATGCTATTTATAAGAGTTGGATCAAAAGGACGTGGCTCCAATCCATCCTTAATTGTAGGATCTTTTAGATTTCCTTTATTCGACCAAAAATCATCTGTTTCTTTTAACGCGGCTGCTGAAAATAATGGATTAATAGCGTATCCGAACCCTAATGCAACTGCTTCTATGATAAATGAAAAAACAAGCCGAATGAAAGGAAACACTTGAATAAGTACTATACTCATTACACCAATCGTAATAATAGAAGCGAAACGTAATAACTGTTGATTACGATTTGCCCCAGTTAACCCAAATGTAATCATAATGTGTATAACTAATAGTAATAGTTTCCCGAGTGGTGGAAAAGGCGCATAAAATATAGCTGAAACCCCAAACCAAACAATACCACCTAACGATTTTTGAACTGGATATCCTGGTCCAACTACATGTACGATAAAGAAGAAAAGCGGTAACATAATGGTGCCAAATAGAGAGAAAGGGAGAAAAATAGAACAACCGATTATTTGAGTTATTAACAGTATGACAAATCCTGTTGTTTTTTTCTTCATTAATTTATGAACAAGAAATACACCAATATAGCCTGTTGCTAAAAATATAACAACAGCAACAAGTTCGTCCCTTTCTGTTAATAACGAAAGGAGGAGCAGCAGAATAAAGTCATTAACGTGATAGAGCCAAGTTTTCAAGCTTTTCCACCATCCCTTCGTTATTTATGAGAAACGTAGGTTGCGATAGAAGAGAGAGGTCATTCTTCTGCAAGCCAATGTAAATCATTGTAGAGAATCGTTCTCCTTTTCTATTTGTATAATGGAGAAATCCTTGTTTCGGAATTAATGTGCTATCGTCTGAAATACGTGCCAATTCCTCTAAAGCTTTGGCGTAATGTGTTTGCCCTTCATTTAATGGTAAGTGCAGAGGACCACCTTCGGCTAATATACTAATAAATAATTCAAACGGTATTTGATGCTTCGTAGCGTATTGACAAATGTATGTTGCAAATGAAATAAGATCTTCTATATTATCTTTCCAACCAAACCCGCGATCAGCAGCTAAAGAAAGACAGATCGTCCAACTATAATTTTTTACAGGTTCATATTGCTTCGCCTGTAATTCCTGCATTTTAGCAGATGCTTTCCAATGAATAGAACGGAAAGACTCACGTTCATATCGTTTCACACCGATAATAGATGTTTCATCATTGTAAAAAGAAAAATTGGTTCGATAAGATCCATTTAAAAGTTGCTGAAGTTCTTGCAAACCTGCTACTTCTTTAGGAGAAGGGTACACAATAAATTCAGTTCTTAATTTATCAAATACAGGTAAATGTACAGATAATAAATGAAAAGGATCTTTCAAAACACATTCGAATTGTTCAATTTGAAACACGCCACGCTTCGTAGCGGTTAATGATAAATCCCATTTTTGCGCTGAATGAGCAGGTTGTGAAAATGGAAAAGAGAATAGTGTTTTTGATATTTGTTCAATTCCTTGATCTTTATTCGGTAGTAGGGACGGATCTAAATGAAAATAACAAACACCATTAACGAGTGGTATATTTGCTCCATTTTTTAAATGAATAAAAAACTGTCCAGATTCATCAGGGAAAAGCCGAGTTGTTTGTTTCTCATTTATTACTTGAAACTTTTTCTCTATGTAAGCGACATATTTATAAATGAAAATCGCAAATAAATAGTAGAAGAAAAAGAAAAACATAATGATTCGTTGCGGCATAAAAAATGTAAATAGTATCGCGCCTGGCACAGATAGTTGAATAATATGAAGTTGAAAAAATAAAGGTACAGTTACAACGCGCTGTCCATTCATGCTTGCTCAATCTCCACTGGTACGTCAACCTCTTTTAAAATCTTTTGCATCATTTCATTTTTTGTCGTACGTAATGCGCCTTCCATTGATAAGACGATACGGTGATTCCAAACAGAAGGAACTAACAATTGTATATCTTCTGGTGTGCAATATTCTCTCTCTCGTAAAAAGGCTAGCGCTTGAACAGCACGTACTAAAGCTAATGTGGCACGTGGACTTACACCGTTAGCGATATAATCATGATTTCTTGTAGCGTGAGCAAGTTTAATAATGTAATGTTCTAACGGTTCTGATACGAAAATTTCTTTCACTCGTTTCTGTGCCTCTAAAATATCATCTAAAGTAATAACAGATGTGACACTTTCTAGTGGTGCATCGTTACGAAAACGTCGCATCATTTGTAGTTCATCTTCAGGATTTGGATAACCTATAGAAATTGTCATTAAAAAACGATCAAGCTGTGCATCTGGAAGAGGGAACGTTCCTTGTGATTCAATTGGATTTTGCGTCGCAATAACAAAGAACGGTTTTGGAAGAGGAGTTGACTGCTTTTCAAGCGTCACTTGTCGTTCTTCCATCGCTTCTAATAAACTAGACTGTGTTCTTGGCATTGCACGGTTAATTTCATCTGCCAATAAAATATTTGCCACGACTGGTCCTAGTCTTAACTCAAATTCGCTCGTTTTCGGATTGAAGTATTCAATACCTGTCACATCACTCGGAAGTACATCGGGTGTAAATTGAACGCGAGAAAAATTACCACCAATACTTTTTGAAAGTGTTTTCGCAAGTAACGTTTTCCCAGTACCAGGTACATCCTCAAGAAGCACATGACCGTCAGCAAGCAAGGAAACAATTAATAGATCTATAACATTTTCTTTACCTACAAAAACTGATCCTATATTTTCTTTCAATTTATTTATCATATGTATCATTCCTTTCAAAATATAAACGGATATTTCTATATTTTAACAAATTATTCAGAAAATTTATACGGTTTTTCAATTCAAAGAAATAAATATTCAATTATTAAATTATATTCTTGCACATTTTGGAATGCAAATATATAATATCGGTATACGATGTATCGTAAGTCGATATATCATGAAGCGATGTATCGGAGGTGGTTATAATGAATACGAAAGCGAGAAAATATATTCCGTTAACTGAGGCGACATATTACATATTGTTATCACTAGTGAAACCAATGCACGGATATGGAATTATGCAATTGGTAGAAGAGATGACAAATGGAGAAGTAAAGCTCGGTCCTGGAACTTTATACGGGAATACGACGAAGTTACTAAAAGAGAAGTTAATAGTTGAAGTGGCTTCTACAGATAGAAAGAAGTGCTATGAATTAACGCCGTTTGGGAGAGAAGTGTTGGAGCTAGAGTACAATAGATTACAGCGTTCGGTTAAAAATGGGAATAGTATATTAGGGGAGTGATTGGAAGATGGAGACAAAAAGGGTATTTAAATTTTACGCGGGATGGAGTTTAGAAAAAGAGGAAGCCTTTTTAAGAAAAATGCATCAACAAGGCTGGGCGCTACAAAGGTATAATATGATGTATACGTTTAAGAAAACTGAGCCGAAAGATGTAATTTATAAAGCAGATTTTAGGTTGGATTATAAAGATTCAAAAGAAAAGAAAAAAGAATATATTGATATATATGAAATGTGTGGATGGAAACATGTAACGAGTTTTGCGAAATGGAATTATTTTTGCAAAGAGGTAGAAGAGGAAAATGAGTTGCCTGATATATATTCAGATAAGGAAACGAAGATACAAAAACTTAATGAGTTGTTACAAGTCATTGCAATTATGTTTGCAACATTAATTCCAGCACTTTACTTATGTCTTTTTGGAGTATCAGAATCTGGATTATATAAAGGTATGGTAGGTTTTTTTGGTTGTTTATATTTGTATATACTTATTAATTTATATTGGAAGATTAATAAAATGAAAAAGGAAATATTGTAACAAAGGTTGCGACTATTAAAAGGGGAGATTGTATAGAATCAGCTCCTTTAATTTTTATATATGTTTATTTTGTTCGATCTTTTTTACATAATAAAAGACCTCCTTTTTAATTCATAGAACTAACAGTTACAAAGATAATCCCAGTAATGATACCTAAAAAAATCATAAATGAAGAAGTAATTAATAATAACGAACTAGTAATTAATATCACTTTATTAGATTTTTGTTTTTTATAAATGAAATAAAGTAAAAGACCACAAACAGTAGAAAGTATCCATGTAGCTAAACCGTAAGAAGTCGAGATTTTCTTCCAGTCGAAAATCCAAAAGTAAAAGATGACTATGTGACAAGTTAATAGTAGAAATGTTGATGGAAGCATTATCTTTTTATTTAAAATCATTTGTTTTACCTCCCTTATGTAAATATTACTAAAAAAGTGTAGAGTTTAATATATATAATAAGGAAGAAATACATTTTTAATTAACGTATTAAACGAAAAAATCCCTTATAGAAAAATCTATTTCTACAAGGGATAATCATGTTTTTATTAGAAAGACTGATTTTGAGCAGGTTTAATAAATTGTTCAGGATTTTCAACAAGTCCGCATACAGCACATTGGACACGGTAAGTAGGTCCTTGGTAAGCCATATGAAAAGCATTCATCGTTTCATTTGTGTATTCCTCTTCTACTTGACCAGTTTGTGGATTTAACTTAACGGGTTTTACTTGTTGCTCAAGAATATTAAAGCGCGTGCGGTTCGTTTTACAACTTGGACATAGCATTGGTTCCATATGTATACACCTCCATTTGTAGCATTTCTTAAACTCATTAATTTTATGCAAACAAAAAAACTTTCTCAATATAAATAGGTGTTTAATGTATTTAAAATTCAGAAAAAATAAAATATAATAAGGGTACGAACTGGTTATGTCCAAACCAAATCTCCTGTTTTATGCCAATAAGCTGGGGGGCCGAGAAATCGGCCTTATTTTTTGTGCTCGCTACTATAGGAAACAAGGTTTTTATGAGACTTTTGTCGAAATTTTAGGGATGGATATAAAGGGGGATTAATAATGGATTTGAAGATGAAGTACATCATTTTATATGTAGAAAAGTTTGAGGAATGTTTAAAATTCTATAAAGATATTTTACAGTTGCCTATAAAAGCAGAGCACGGTACATATATTGAATTTAATACGGGATCTACAATATTAGCAATGAATACGCGGCAAGACGTGAAAGAATTAACAGGATTACCACTTACAGAAGGCGAGTTACAATCTTCTCATTTTGAATTAGGATTCGTTGTTGAAAATGTAGAAAAAATGATTGAGCAATTTAGAGAACAAGGTATTACGATTTTAGTTGAACCAATTGTAAAGCCGTGGGGACAAACAATTGCATACATTGCTGATCCAGATGGGAATTATATCGAAATTTGCAGTTCATTAGAATAGAAGGAGAAAAAGAGATGGGGTTTCCGAAACTAGAAACAGAACGTTTACAATTAAGAGAATTAACGCTGTTAGATGCAGAAACGATGTTCCGTTATTTTTCAAAAGAATCTGTTATACGTTATTTCGGAATGGATTCTTTCGAAAATATTGAGCAAGCGAAAACAACGATTCAAACGTTTAAAAATCGTTATGAAGAGGGAAGTGTATTTCGCTGGGGAATAGAGAAAAAGGGGACGGGCCAATTAATCGGAACGTGTGGTTTTCATTTAATTAACCATCATCATAAGCGAGCTGAAATTGGTTATGAATTAGACGATACATATTGGGGACAAGGATACGCATCGGAAGCGTTACAGTCGATTTTAGCTTACGGGTTTGAAAAGTTGCAACTTATAAGAATTGCTGCTGTTGTATATGTAGAAAATAAAGCTTCTCAAAAATTATTAAATAAAGCAGGATTTCAAGAAGAAGGATTACTTCGAAAACATATGATTCAAAATGGAGTTGCGCATGATACGATTTTATATTCTTTATTAAAAGAAGAGTGGAAGAAATAATGAGTACAAACGAACTTATAACTATTATGAAGAAGCATAGGGAAAATAGATTCATTTTAGGTATAGATGGTTTAAGTCGTTCAGGAAAAACAACATTTGTTGCAAATTTAAAGGAAAATATGAAACAGGAAAGCATTCCGTTTCATATTTTTCATATTGATGATCATATAGTGGAGCGTAATAAACGCTACGATACCGGATTTGAAGAATGGTATGAGTATTATTATTTGCAATGGGATATTGAGTGGCTTCGGCAGAAATTTTTTCGAAAGTTACAAAATGAAACGAGACTGAAATTACCGTTCTATCATGATGAGGTAGACTTATGTGAAATGAAAAAAGTACAGATCCCCATAGTAGGTGTCATAGTAATTGAAGGTGTTTTTCTACAGCGAAAAGAATGGAGAGATTTTTTTCACTATATGGTGTACTTGGATTGTCCAAGAGAGACACGGTTTCTACGGGAAAGCGAAGAGACCCAAAAGAAACTTTCGAAGTTTCAAAATAGGTATTGGAAAGCAGAGGATTATTACTTAGAGATGGAATCGCCGAAGGATAGGGCGGATTTAATCATCAAATGATTTGAAAATAGAAGGTGGACATAATGAATATTTTATGGGATTTTGATGGTACGTTATTTGATACGTATCCTGCATATACAATGATGCTATCTGAAATATTGGGTGATAGTGTAGATGAACAAGAAATTTACAAAAATCTAAAAATATCATATTCACATGCAATTCAGTATTATAATATTTCACGTGAACAGGAAGAAAGGATTAAAATTTTGAAGGTGAAAATCACTCCAAAAGATATGAAACCTTTTGGAGGTGTTGAAGAGATTTTGAAATATGCGGATAAAAATGTGATTATGACTCATAAACATAGGGCGGGGGTTATGGAAATTTTAGAATATTACGGCTGGGACAAATACTTCGTCGACATGGTTACAATTGACGATGGTTTCCCCCGAAAACCGAACCCTTTATCTTATGATTATTTGCATAAAAAGCACAATATTGATTTAGCTATTGGTGATAGAGAGTTAGATTTATTACCTGCAAAAGAATTAGGTATTTCAACATGTATGTTTCAAGGGGATTGTGATGTAGCGGATTATTCTTTATCGCATTACTCGGAATTTTTTAAAGTGGTGAATGATAGAGGGTTTTCTTTATAAAATAAGTGATTATTAAAGACTGTATCGTTCCATTTAAAGATACAGTCTTTATTTTTTAGAGTTATTGCATCTTTATTTTCTATACACTTCAATACGTTCGTTCCCCCATGTATTCAACAAGGTTTCTATGTGTACCAATTGCCATGGATTAAAGAATGATTGTCCATCTTTATTAAAGAAATAACCGTCGCCTAGATGAAAAGAGGCATGTAGTACTTTGTTCTTTTCATTTTTCCAAACAAGGATATCGCTAGGTTGTAAAGAATCGATGGAAGCTGATTTTAATCTATACCTTTTTATTTGTAAACCTTTTAGAAAGCTATTATCATGTACCCATTTCGTAATCATCCATTTTACCTCAGATTTTTCACTACAAATACTCGCTAAAGTAGCTGCAAGACAATTTGCTCCGTTTGCAGTTGAAAAAGTATTAAAATAGGGAGCGATATGGGGGGATTTTTCTTCGAATTTTTTGATTTTCTTTTCACTTAATGAAGTTTGATAAACAAATTGTTTTGTTAGTAGAAGTAGGAATTTATATTGAAACTCTTTATGTAAGTTATCCCATAGTGCTTTTTGCATACTTATATAACGCTTAGAATTATATGTAAATGAATAAGGAGATACATGTTGCAATATAGTTGCTTTACTTGAAGGAGATGTTATACCTTCTAGTACACATTCAATTATATCCCATTCATAAATAGAACCTCTATTAACTTCAAATTGAATTTGAAAAATCCTTTCGCGTGTTTCTTTGTCCCATTGCATAATCAAACTAGGGTTTGCCACACAAACAAATTGAATGTCCTTATGAATATTCCATACTTGATAACTATTTCTGCTATTAATATTGTTAAAAATGGTATGGTTAGAAAATTCCTCCTTAGGCATTAGTAAAGTATTAGATGTGAAATGTTCTACTACTGTTCCATACTTTTTAGGGAAAAAGAATAAATCATATTCAGGTAGAAATTGTTCAATCCATTTATTTAGTATATTTGTTTCGATTTGTATACTTGTCATTAAAAATCACCTCTAAATCTATATTCTACACTAGTACTTTAAACGCCTTTTTAATATACAGAAAAAGCAATATTACTTATCATTGGATATGAAAATATAGGAAATATTATTCAGTGTTTGTAAGTATTCATGTTATTCTAATAATAGATTTCAATAAAGCGAGTGATCACATGAGTATTTTCATTTTAGAAGACGATGTCATACAAGCACAGCAAATGAAGCGGCTAGTTGAAGAGATTTGCGAGAAATATATGTTGCCTTTTGATTTTATTGAGGTAACTAGTAAAAGTGAAAACATCATTACTAACATTGCTAAGGCGAAGTATGTCCCAATCTATTTTTTAGATATAGAGATTAAAAGGGAAGAGCGTAAAGGGTTACAAGTAGCACAAGAGATACGAAAGTATGATACGCAAGGAATTATTGTTTTTGTAACGACGCATTCCGAATTTGCACCTATTTCATATCAATACATGGTATCAGCTTTAACTTTTATTGATAAAGGGTTGCCATACGAGGAGAGATATAAAGTTTTTGAACAATGTTTACTTCAATATGAAGCAAGAAATAAGCATATTATTCCGTCGGATGACTTTATCGTTGAAAATAGTAATGCCACTGTGCGGGTTCCTTTTCATGAAGTTGAATATGTTATGACTGATGAACCGCACCGGTTAGCATTAGTGACGTTGGGGCGAATCGTTTATTTTTATGGAACTTTAAAGGAAATTGAAATAATAGATGAACGTTTATTTCGTTGTCATCAATCATATATCGTGAATACGAAGCAAATGTCTTCTTATGATACGAAGCAAAAAATGATAGTTTTAAAAAGCGGGAAACGTATTCCAGTATCACGTCGTTTAGTGAGTAAAGTACGTAACATGTTAAAGGGTGAGATGTAATGTATATTTATGATTTATTTGCAATACTGCTTACTAGTATGTGTCATACGTTTTTATACATACAATTAATCCGGTACAACAGATTGTCAGTTAGAATGTTAATAGCTTTAAGTGCGGTATTCATTATTTTACTTGCTATTGTCGTAACAGTAACGAGATATCCAGAATTGAATAGTACGATTGTGTTATTTTTAATAAGTTTAGGATTAATGCAAAATGAACTAAAACTTAAGCATAATGTATATTTTGCACTAGTGAGCATGGTGATTATAACGTTAGTAAAAATGTTGCTTTTGGATTTAGGAATGAAACTCTTTATGTTAACGCCATTCAATTTATATTTATGGACAGGAAGTATAATTCATCTTACCGTAACGACACTTACTTTTATCGGTATTCTATTAGCGCGTAAAAGAATTCAAAAAATTGCTCAATATATAGTAAGTAGTCCGTTATATTATATAACTTACATATTATTAATTGTCGGGTTTATTATTGAACTAATTTTAACTCAACCGTCAACTGAGTTTTTAGCAAAAATAAATCAACAATACAGTGAAGTAAGTTATAATTCAGCGATTATTATTTTTTTATTATTACTAATCATTGTACTAATAAGCTCACATTTATCGAAAGAAAAGTTACGAGAAGAGCATGAAAAACGTTTAGATAAAGAGTTATTAGATTATGTGGAGAAATTAGAGAATATGCATGATGAGCTTGCTAGTTTCCGTCATGATTATATGAATGTATTACTATCGTTAGAAGAGGGAATACGTACAAAAAATGTGAAAGAAATTGAGCAAGTGTACTACGATGTTATTGCTCCCACATTAAAAACAATAAATGATCATGAACTTGATATCGCAAAATTATCTCGCATACATATTCCTGAAGTAAGGAGTGTATTAAGAGCGAAAGTCGGTACTGCCCAGCAGCAACAAATAAAAGTAATGCTTGATATACCAGAGAACATTGAAAGTGTTTCGATGGCGATTATTTCATTTATTCGCATCATTTCAGTTTTAGTAGACAATGCAATTGAAGAAGCAGTACAAAGTGAGGAGAAGATATTGCAAATCGCATTCTTTAAAATGGATTCACGACAATATTTCATCGTGCGTAATAGTTCAAAGAGTGAAGGGATTGATTTGCAAAAAATTTATGAAAAAAACCATTCAAGTAAAGAAGGGACTAGAGGATACGGGCTATTCTCATTAAAACGGATCATGAATAAAACAAATAATGCGACGTTAGAAACAACTTATGTAAGTCCTTATTTCACGCAAACATTTATATTAAAAGAGATGAAATAACCATCTATGATGAAAATGTAACCGAATAGGAAATAACTACATACTTTTTTCACTCGTTTTTATACACTTCAAGTAAGAGGTGAAGCGAGATGAATGGTCTTATTTTTACAGCAATGATTAGCTTTGGTTTACCGCTTATTGCACTTTTATATGCTGTTTGGAAGAAACGCTATATTCCATATATGTTAGGGGTATTGGCTTTTGTTGTATCACAAATATTGATTCGTATACCAATACTGAATTATATAAATGGAACTAGCACAGATTTTCAAATGTTTTCTGTTATGCAGCCTGTCCTATTTGCGCTTTTGCTTAGTTTATCAGCTGGAATTTTTGAAGAGGTAGCTCGTTTTATCGCCATGCGCTATTTTATGAAACAACGAGATTGGCAGTCTGGTTTTTTATTTGGGGCAGGACATGGTGGTATTGAGGCAGTGTTAATAGTTGGCATCCCAGTAATATCCCTATTATTTTCACAAACAGTCATTCAAAATGGTGACAGTTACTATTTCGGCGGCATTGAGCGTATTTTTGCGATGGTATTACATGTTGGGCTTTCCTTCATTGTATTACAAGCTGTCGTCCAAAAAAAATTTCGTTATGTTGTATATGCAATTCTCATCCATGGGGCTGCAAATGCAATAGCGGGCATTATATCACTTTATGTACCAGGAAAAAGCGGGATCATTATATCAGAAGTTTCAATAGCAATTTGTGCGTTACTCGTTTTTAGTTATAGTTTCATTTTAAAAAGAAAGGGTGTATGAAAATGAGAAAAATGTTACTTATTATTATAAGTGCTATCGCGGCGTTCGCGCTCGCGGCATGTACCGGTAATAAAGTAGATGAAAGTACGTCAAAAAAGTTTATTCCAAAGGCGGAAGAAATTGTATCATTATTAAATGAGGCAAAGTATAAAGACGTGCGTGAAAAATTTGATAGTAAAATGAAAGCTGCATTGTCAGAAGAAAAGATGAAAGATCTTACACCTATAATAGAGAAAGCTGGTACATTCGAAAAAATTGAAAAACAATCGATTGAAGAAAAAGATGGCTTATATACTGTTATTCTTGTAGCAAAATATAGTAAAGAACAACGGACATTCATTATAACTTATAATGATAAAGAAGAAATAGCAGGTTTAGTTATTAAATAAAAAGAGTCCTTCTCGTATGAAGGACTCTTTTTATTCGATATCTTCAGGTCGATATTCTAAAATATCCCCAGGTTGGCATTCTAATGCTTTACAAATGGCTTCTAAAGTTGAAAACCGAACTGCTTTTGCTTTTCCGTTTTTCAAAATAGAAAGGTTAGCCATTGTAATTCCAACCTTCTCCGAAAGCTCTGTTACACTCATTTTTCTTTTCGCTAACATTACATCAATATTAATAATAATTGCCATATTATTCACCTCAGACCGTTAAATCATTTTCTGATTTTATATCTATCGCATCTTTTAATAGTCTTTGGAGAACGGCAGCAAAGACCGCGATTACCATTGAAGCAAAAATCATAATCATTCCAATAATAATAATGCCAGGGGCGTCATCTCTCTCTGCCACAAGATAGAAAAGTGGCATACCTAATACATATAATACACTAATTGCTAGTGCGCTGTACTTAATATTTTTTAAGGCTTTAACAGATAGTTCTGAGAATGCATTGTTCTTATCAATATAGTTTAAAAGCTTAAATGTTTGGTACAAAGCAAAATAATAAGGTATTGCTGTTGCGTATAAGTTGATAAATACAAGATATTTAATATATGCAATATCAGGATATAGTTCAGCAGCGAAGTTTCCTATTTTAGGAACTAAAAAAATGCACATAGCAAGAACAGGGATACCCATTAGAATCACAGCTGTCTTTAGGAAGAGTGTTGATCCTTGTTTCATAAAAAGCACCTCATTTATTTAATATCTTATTAATTTACCACGGAATTTATTGTTAAACAATAAATTTTTATTTAATTCAATTGGGGATTTATTGTTTAACAAGTTAATAATAAAAAATCTTCTTTATAAGATAGATGAACTATACCGACATGTAATGAATAAGAAAGTTACTATTGTTAGCTTTAGAAAAATTGGGAACTAATAAAACATATGTAGGCAGTCAGAATTTTGTATGTAAATGAATGTGAAACTAATGGAGGCGCAATCATGTTTGTATTGGGTTTAAAGATGAAGAAGTTACTGTTAGTAGGAACGATCACACTAAGTATGTTATGTACTGAAAGTATGATGGATGATCATACGGTGGAAGCGAAAGTGAAAAAAGTAGAACGTCAACCGAAAAATGTAATCATAATGGTTATGGACGGAACGAGTTCTTCAGCAACTACATTAGCTCGCTTGTATAAAGGGAAACCACTTGCATTAGATGAAATTGTAACAGGAGGAGTTCGTACATATTCGGCGGAATCAGCTATAACAGACTCAGCTCCAGCAGCTACAGCTTTAGCGACGGGGAATAAATCGAATTCTGGATATGTAGGGGTATTACCTACTATTGTGAGTTCACCTGGCTTAAAATCAATAAAAGAAGAGGACAAGTTACGTCCAGTTGCCAATGTTTTAGAAGGTGCGAAACGTACTGGGCGCGCAACTGGAATTGTTGCTACAGCTGAAATTCAGCATGCTACTCCTGCTGGATTCTCTGCTCACCATGTAAACCGCAAGCATTTTGACGTAATTGCGGAGCAACAAGTGTATCAAAATATAGATGTCGTATTAGGCGGGGGAAAAGCGGCACTGCTACCTATAAAAAGAAAAGATGGTGAAGATTTAGTAAAGGTGATTCAAAACAAAGAATACGACTTTGTTGAAACGAAAAATGAATTATTGAACTCTAAATCTAATAAAATTTGGGGCTCTTTCTCACATAATGCCTTAGCGTTTGATATGGATCGTGAAGCAACAAATCTGGAGCAACCAACGCTTTCGCAAATGACGGAAAAAGCAATTCAAACGTTATCAAAAGATAAAGATGGGTTCTTTTTATTTGTGGAAGGAAGTAAGCCAGATTGGGCTGCACATGTGAATGATCCAATTGGGATGATTAGTGATGTATTGGCATTTGATAATGCAGTTGCAGAAGCATTAAGATTTGCAAAAAAAGATGGTAATACGATGCTAATAGCCGTAGCGGACCATGGTAACAGCGGTATTTCTATTGGCAATATGAATACGACAAAAGGTTATAATACTACGCCGGTCTCTACATATATTGATCCGTTGAAAAAAGCGAAAATGACACTTGAAGGGACTATCAATAATTTGAAATCTGATATATCCAATGTAGAAGAGGTAGCTAAATTATACGGGTTGGACAATTTAACTTATGATGAAAAAGAAAGGTTAAAAGTGGTTAAAAAGAAAATAGATGTAGGTCCAATTTTCACTACATTATTGGCTAACCGTGCGAACATAGGCTTCACAACAGGAGGGCATACTGGTGAGGATGTATTTTTATATTCATACGGTCCTCAAAAGCCAGTTGGCTTGATTCAAAACACGGACGTTGCAAAGACAATGGCGAAAGCGATGGGCTTTAATTTAGAAGAAGTAACAAACAAATTATTTGTAGAGAGTGAATTAGCCTTTAAGCAGAATGGTGCAACTGTAACAGTAGATAATACTGATGCAGTAAATCCTGTGCTCATAGTAAAACGTAATAATGTAACAGCTCAATTATTTGTTAACAAAAATATAATTCGTATTAAGAATAAAGATTATGAATTAGGAAGTGTTGTTGTAGAAAGCAATGGTAAATTCTATGTACCAGAAGAAGCAAGTCGTTTATTCATAAAGCATTCTCGTTAAAAAAACGCCAATTCCTTAGCTACTACTTAGGAATTGGCATTTTTGTGTAGATGAGATTTCACTTGAAAAAAGAGGAAAGAGAACCACAAATTCTAGAGTGAACTTCCTGTAAATTCACCTATTTATGTTTTTCATCCTAGAAAAAATATTTCTCAACATTTTAGCACTTTAAAAAGATTGAATATTCGTATTATAACGAATATTATATTGCTATCGGCAAAAATCGATAATTTGCAGACACTGGGGAGGAAATACATTGAAAAAGAAAAAGAAATTAAAACCTTTAGCGGTATTAACAACAGCAGCAGTGCTAAGTAGTACGTTTGCTTTTGGAAGTCATGCAGCGTATGCTGATACGCCACCATCTCTACCAATTGATGAACATTTAATACCAGAGGAACGCTTGGCAGAAGCGCTGAAGCAACGGGGAGTAATCGATCAATCTGCATCACAAGCTGAGACATCAAAGGCTGTCGAAAAATATGTTGAGAAAAAGAAAGGGGAAAACCCTGGAAAAGAAATCTTGACAGGAGATAATCTTACGCAAGAAGCTTCAGATTTTATGAAAAAAGTAAAAGATGCAAAAATGAAGGAAAATGAACAGGCGCAGCAACCCGAAGTAGGATCAGTAGCTGGGCAAGGTCTAGGATTGAACCCAGGAAAATTAAATGGAAAAGTACCGACTACACCAGCGAAGCAAGCTGAGTACAATGGGGCTGTTCGAAAAGATAAAGTACTTGTATTACTCGTAGAATTTAGCGATTTTAAGCATAATAATATTGATCAAGAACCGGGTTATATGTATTCTAAGGACTTTAATCGTGAACATTATCAAAAAATGCTATTTGGTGATGAGCCATTTACGTTATTTGATGGATCGAAGATTAATACATTTAAACAATATTATGAAGAACAATCTGGCGGAAGCTACACAGTTGATGGAACTGTAACGGAATGGCTTACTGTTCCAGGAAAAGCGTCAGATTACGGTGCTGATGCGGGAACTGGCCATGATAACAAGGGACCTTTAGGACCAAAAGATCTTGTGAAAGAAGCATTAAAAGCAGCGGTAGCAAAAGGTATCAATTTAGCAGATTATGACCAATTTGATCAATACGATCAAGATGGTGATGGAAATAAAAATGAGCCAGATGGAATTATTGATCATTTAATGGTAGTACATGCAGGCGTGGGTCAAGAAGCTGGCGGTGGTAAATTGAAAGATGATGCAATTTGGTCTCATCGTTCAAAACTAGGGTCGAAGCCATATGCGATTGATGGTACAAAATCTTCTGTTTCGAACTGGGGCGGAAAGATGGCTGCATACGATTATACAATCGAGCCTGAAGACGGAGCGGTTGGTGTGTTTGCACATGAGTATGGTCATGATTTAGGCTTACCAGATGAATATGATACAAAGTATTCAGGACAAGGTGAACCAGTTGAATCATGGTCTATAATGAGCGGCGGTAGCTGGGCCGGAAAAATTGCAGGTACAGAGCCAACAAGTTTCTCACCGCAAAATAAAGAGTTTTTCCAAAAAAATATGAAGGGGAACTGGGCGAATATTGTTGAGGTAGATTATGATAAACTTCGTACGGGAATCGGTACTGCAACATATTTAGATCAAAGTGTGACAAAATCAAAACGACCAGGAATCATTCGTGTTAACTTGCCAGACAAAGATATAAAAAATATTGAGTCAGCATTTGGTAAGAAGTTTTATTACAGCACGAAAGGAAATGACATTCATACAACACTTGAGACACCAGTATTTGACTTAACGACTGCAACGGATGCTAAGTTTGATTATAAGGCATTTTATGAACTGGAAGCGAAGTATGATTTCCTTGACGTATATGCGATTGCAGAAGATGGAACGAAGACACGCATTGATCGAATGGGTGAAAAAGATGTAAAAGGTGGTATAGATACAACGGATGGTAAGTGGGTTGATAAATCATATGATTTAAATCAATTCAAAGGAAAGAAAGTAAAACTGCAATTTGAGTATGTAACAGATATTGCAGTAGCATATAAAGGATTTGCGTTAGACAATGCAGCGTTAACTGTAGATGGAAAAGTTGTTTTCTCTGATGACGCAGAAGGCCAGCCAGCAATGACATTAAAAGGATTTACTGTGTCTAACGGATTTGAACAGAAAAAACATAACTACTATATTGAGTGGCGTAATTACGCTGGGTCTGATACTGCATTACAATATGCACGTGGTCCAGTATTTAATACAGGAATGGTTGTATGGTATGCGGATCAAAGCTTTACAGATAACTGGGTAGGCGTTCATCCAGGTGAAGGGTTCCTTGGAGTAGTAGATTCTCATCCAGAGGCAATCGTAGGAACATTAAACGGACAACCTACCGTGAAGAGCAGTACACGTTATCAAATTGCCGATGCGGCATTCTCATTTGATCAAACGCCAGCATGGAAAGTAAATTCACCAACTCGCGGTATCTTTGACTATAAAGGATTACCAGGAGTTGCAAAATTTGATGATTCTAAGCAATACATCAACAGCGTTATTCCAGATGCGGGACGTAAGTTACCTAAACTAGGATTGAAGTTTGAAGTAGTAGGTCAAGCTGAAGACAAGTCTGCAGGTGCAGTTTGGATCCATCGATAAAATAAAAGGAAATGAAGAGGAGCTGCCATAAGCCGGTGAAACTGACTTATGGCAGCTCTTTTCTGCTTGTGAAAAAGTTTGTAGAAGTTCATTTTATAAATAAAACGCTCCATTTGTCCAATTATAGCGCGATTTGGGGAGTAAGTAATTTGTAAGTATTGAGTAAGAAAAAAGAGATTTTTATAGTATATAATATTTATTACATCTACTTTTAACACCTGATACTAATAGTATGCTATAATATGAATTAGCAACAAAAAGGAAAGGAATTAGTAAAATGACATTAGAAAATACTAAAAATTTAAAAAAACAAGTTGCTCCGTATGAAAAATCAACAATTAAAAAAAGTGTGTGGCAACTTATTAACACAGTCGTGCCATTTGTTGTTTTATGGTATCTCGCTTATAAAAGTTTGTCTGTTTCTTATCTGTTAGCATTAGTTCCATCTTTGTTAGCTGCTGGTTTTATGACGCGAATTTTCATAATTTTTCATGATTGTACCCATTATTCATTCTTTAAAAGTCGACGTGCAAATAGAATAGTAGGTACATGTATGGGTGTGTTAACGTTATTCCCATTTGATCAATGGGGGCATGAGCATGCGATTCATCACGCTACAAGTGGTAATTTAGATAAGCGAGGTACAGGAGATATTTGGACGCTTACAGTCGATGAATATGTAGCTGCACCATTTAGACTTCGTTTAGCATATCGTTTATATCGCAATCCATTCGTTATGTTTGGATTAGGTCCGATTTATGTTTTCTTGCTTAAAAATAGATTTAACCGAAAAGGTGCAAGACAGAAAGAACGTATGAATACGTATTTGACGAATATTATTATCGTTGCTGTAGTAGCAATACTTTGCTGGGCAATAGGGTGGCAATCGTTTCTGTTAGTACACGGTACGATATTCTTAATAGCAGGTTCAGTAGGGATTTGGCTGTTTTACGTACAGCACACTTTTGAGGATTCTTATTTTGAAGAGGATAAAGATTGGGAATATGTAAAAGCAGCAGTAGAAGGAAGTTCATTTTATAAACTTCCAAAAATCTTGCAATTCTTAACTGGTAATATTGGATTCCATCATGTTCACCATTTAAGCCCAAGAGTACCTAACTATAAGCTAGAAGAGGCACACAATAATACGCTTCCGTTAAAAAATGTACCAACAATTACACTTGCTACAAGCTTACAATCACTACGTTTCCGTCTTTGGGATGAGAAAAGTAACAATTTTGTTAGCTTTAAAGATGTAAAAAATATAATTAAAAATAATGTTTCTGTTCGGGTGAAATCGGAATTATAATTTCATCGGCTATAAAACTCCCCTTAATCATTTTCGATTTAAGGGGAGTTTTTGTTATATATAACGGATATTGAGGACGTGGAATCATATGTAGGTATAAATTAAATGATACGATAATAATATTATGTAAATAAGATAAAACGTCATTATTTTTTATTATTGTGAAGGATATCATACATATATAATGGAAAGCAGAAGGTAGAGGAGAGTAATGATAAGAACAGAAACAACGTAATAAAATAATTCTTTCAAAAGGAAGGGGATAGGAAAGATGTTGAAATTACAAGGAAAATACAATGAAGCGAAAGTATTTACAAATAACGTTGATGAAACTGCGACTGGGCAGATTATTGATCTTTGTAATCAAGAATTTGTAAAGGATAGTCAAATTCGTATTATGCCAGATACACATGCGGGAGCAGGGTGTACGATTGGAACAACAATGACAATACAAGATAAAATTGTTCCTAATCTTGTAGGGGTAGACATTGGGTGTGGGATGGAAGTGGTTGTAATTGATAAGAAAAAAGAAGAAATTAATTTCGATTATTTAGACGAAACAATTCGGAAATTTGTTCCAAGTGGTTTTCGTATCCGAGATAAAGAACATCGATTCTCAAAAATGATTGATTTTGATGGTGTGAGAGCACCATTTACATTACAACGCGCTCAAAAAAGTATAGGTACTCTTGGAGGAGGGAATCATTTCATCGAACTAAATGAAGACGAAAAAGGGAATGTATATATTGTCATTCATAGTGGTTCTCGTAATTTAGGAAAGCAAATAGCAGAGTATTATCAGAACTTCGCATATGAACAACTCATTTATGTTACATCAATGAAAGATGAGATTATTAAGAGATTAATGAAAGAGGGGAGAGAAAAAGAAATACAAGAAACTTTACGTGGAATAAAGAAGCCTAATATTCGAAAAGAATTAGCTTATTTAGAAGGACAGGGATTCAAAGATTATATGAATGACATGAATATTGCTCAAAAGTATGCTGCGTTAAATCGTAAAGCAATGATTGATGAAATTGTCACTAAAATGGACTGGCAAGTAACCGATCAATTTACTACAATACATAACTATATAGACATAGAAAATATGATTCTACGAAAAGGTGCTATTTCAGCTCAGAAAGATGAACGAGTCATTATTCCAATTAACATGAGAGATGGTTCAATTATTGCATTTGGTAAAGGTAATCCAGACTGGAACTTTTCTGGTCCGCACGGGGCAGGACGTATTATGAGTCGTAAGAAGGCTAAAGAATCATTGAGTCTAGAGGAATTTCAAAATACGATGACAGAGGTGTGGACTACATCAGTAGTAGAAAGCACAATTGATGAGGCACCAATGGTATATAAGCCAATGGGTGAAATTATCGAAAATACGAAAGAGACAATAGATATAAAGCATATTATTAAGCCATTATATAATTTTAAAGCGAATTAAAATGATAAAAGACCGCACATGAAGTGAAAGCCATGTGCGGTCTTTTATATAAGCAGGGTATTACATCGTCTCGCTAATTTTAGTCTCACTATTAGTGTTAGTAGAAATTCTTTTCTTAACTTTTAAGTGATAATAAGTGTAGCAAAAGATAATAAATGGTACAGTGCAATAGATTCCAAGTCGTTGTTCTGGGATAAAGATTAGACTGATTAATATAATGCCGTACAATCCAAAACCAAGTATTGGTACAAGTGGATAAAGTGGAGTTTTGAACTTTAAGTCCTCTAATTTTCCGCAGTCTGCTAAATAATGTTTACGGAAAAAGAATTGAGAGACACAAATTGACATCCAAACAATGATTGTTATGACGCCAGAAATGGAAATGAGCCATAAGTAAACCGTTTCAGCAGCTACAACGCTTGTTAAAAGAGAAAAAGCAGAAATAGCAATTGTCATAATTAAAGCATTCAAAGGTATTCCTCGTGATGATAATTTCTTTAAAAAGGCTGGAGCCATTTCATTTTTGGATAATGACCAAAGCATGCGAGTTGCTGCGTACAATCCTGAATTGGCGACCGAAAGAACAGCAGTAAGAATAACAAAGTTCATAATATCAGCGGCATATGGAATACCGATATTATCAAATACAGCAACGAACGGACTTTTTGTTAATCCTGCTTCTTCCCAAGGAATTAAAGCAACGAGAACAAAGATTGCTAAGACGAAGAAAAACATCGTGCGCCATATAATATTTCTAATAGAACGAGGTAAAGTTTTTGCTGGATCTTCACTTTCACCTGCTGCGATTCCGACAAGTTCTGTACCTTGGAAGGAATAATTGACTGTAACCATTGTTAATAGGATAGCTGCAAGTCCATTTGGAAATAAACCACCATGATTCACGAAATTTGATAATAGCGGTGCTGGTTCGTCGCCTTTTAAATCGATAAAACCGAACATAGCGGCGCCGCCAAGAATAATAAAAGCGATAATGGCAGATACTTTTATACTTGAAAACCAAAATTCTGTTTCTGCATAACTACGAGCAGATAATGCGTTAATTGTGAAGATTGTAACGCCAAATATTAAACACCAAACCCAAACAGGAATATCAGGAAACCAGCGCTGCATTGTAATGCCGGCAGTTGTAAATTCAAGGCCGGTTGTATTTGCCCAGCTTAACCAATACAACCATCCGATTGTAAAGCCAGTTGCAGGATTAATAAACTTAGTGGCATATTCCTGGAAAGAGCCTGAAACAGGCATGGCTACAGCGAGCTCACCAAGACATAGCATAACGAAATACATTAATAATCCACCGGCCATAAAGGCAAGTACGGATCCACCAGGTCCAGCTTGACTTATAATAAAGCCAGATCCGTTAAATAACCCCGTTCCAATCACACCACCGAGTGCAATCATGAATAAGTGTCTACTTTTCATCGTACGTTTTAATTCATTGTTTGTATTATTTACTTGCGCCATTGTTTTCCTCACTTTCGTAGTTGATAGAATAAAGTTTGATGTTTTTCCGTATTGTGGAATATATTCCGTGATGTGAAATCTTGTTATAATTTTCAGATAATTAAAAAGAAAAGTCAATATTTTTTTGTTTACGCTTTCAAATTATTGTTCGCAGTATATTTTTATTTTTAGAAAATTGAATAAATAGATTGATTTCATTTCGGATTTTTGTTAAATTGATAGGTAATTGAGCGTACTAATATATTACAAGTGAAGTAGAGGTGAGTTATGGTACAGTCCATTGATCGAGCGATAAGTATTATAAAGTTATTAAATTCTACTAATGAAAAAGAGTATTGGGCCATTTCTGATATAGCGGACAGAACACATCTCCCAGTTAGTACAGTACATAGATTACTTAATTCTCTAATCGAGCATGGGCTAGTTATGCAAATTTCAGAAACGAAACAGTACAAAATTGGACCGATGTGGATGGAAATAGGATTACGACAATTGGAGAAGGTAGACTACAGATCAGTCGCAAGAGAAGTAATGAAGCGATTGGCCTATGAGGTGGAAGAAAGTGTTTATTTGAACATTCCAAATGGAACACATTCTATTATCATTGAAAGAATGGATAGCCCATTAAAAATTCGAGTTATTGATAATCTAGGGGAACAAATTCCTCTTTCAATTGGTGCCGCAAATAAAACGATGCTAGCCAATATGAAACAGAATGAAATGGAATATATTGTTGAGCAGCTACTTTCTGCTTTACCAGAACAAAAGCAAATTCTTCTTGAGCAAATAAACCAAATAAGAAACGAAGGATATGCTGTCAGTTATGGAGAAAAAACAGAAGGGACAGCTTCAGTAGCTGCACCTATTATCGGATTTAATCATAAAGTAGTAGGAGCATTAAGTGTTGGGTTAATTAGTCATCGCATTAATGATGATCGACTTTCTTTTCTTATTAGTAAGGTGAAACAAGCAGCTCATGAAATATCAATAAAAATCGGCAGTACATCAGAACTATAATTTTGATAACTGTCGTCATTTTTTATTCATATACTGGAATTGATTTTCATAATGCGGAAAAATAGGGGGATATATATGTCAAAGTGGCAATCAAAAGAACAATTGATTCAATTATTAAGCAGTCTTGTTGAAATTCCTAGTATTACAGGGACAGAAGCTGAAGTGATATTGCCAGACTTCGTTGTGGAACAATTATCTGATTTACAGTATTTCAAAGAAAATCCGCACCATTTGCAAAAAAATCCGACAGGGGACGGACGATATTTTGTTACAGCACTAGTAAAGAAAAGCGATCGTACAAAAAATACCGTAATTCTAGTAAGTCACTTTGATGTTGTAGATGTACAAGATTACGGAGTGTGGAAAGAAGATGCATTCAATCCTAAAAAGTTAACGTCTATGTTTTATGCTCATAAAGATGAGCTTCCAGACCATGTACGTGAAGATATAGAACAAGGAGAATGGTTGTTTGGTAGAGGAACAATGGACATGAAATGCGGTCTAGCTTTACAAATGGCAATGATTGAGCAAGCTTGCGAAGGAAGATTTGATGGGAATGTTCTTTTATTGGCTGTACCAGATGAAGAAGTAAACTCGGTAGGGATGAGAGCTGCTATTCCAAGATTACTAGAATTAGCAAGAGAACATGATTTAGAGTATAAAACGGTACTAAATTCAGAGCCTATGTTTGCAAGACATCCTGGTGATCAAAAGAAATATATTTATACTGGTTCTATTGGTAAGGTGTTACCTGGTTTTCTTTGCTATGGTAAAGAAACACATGTAGGTGAACCTTTTGCAGGCTTAAATGGGAGTTATATGGCTTCATTAATAACAGCAGAATTAGAGTTAAATACAGACCTTTGTGATATTGTAGAAGGGGAAGCGAGTCCTCCGCCAACTAATTTACTTCAAAGGGACTTAAAGGAGGATTACTCTGTACAAATTCCGCATCGTGCAGTCACATTATTTAATTTGTTTTTATTAGAAAAGTCAATGACGGATGTCGTTTCATTGCTACGTCAAAAAGTAACGAAAGTAGCAGAGAAAATAGAAGAGAAATATGAAAAGCAAGCATATCGTTTTTCTAAATATAATCCGTTTATACCGCCTAATATGAAGGTGAATGTATTAACGTATGAAGAGCTTATCGCATATGCAATTGAACAACATGGGCAAGAGAAAATAAATGAAATTCAATCTAGCATTATAAAAAATAGAGAAGAGAAAGATGATCGTGCGGTAACCATTGATTTAGTAGATAAACTAGCTATTTTATGTAAAGAAAAGGCGCCGATGATTGTACTTTTCTTTGCTCCGCCATATTATCCAGCCGTAAGTTCACGCAACAATCCGTTAATTAAAGAAGTAGTTACAGAAATGGAAAAGTATGCAAACCTCAATCATAACATTACATTTGAAAACCAAAACTATTTTGGAGGAATTTCAGATTTGAGCTATGTGGGCTTACAAAATCCATTACATTCAATGAGTTCACTTGTAGACAATATGCCACTATGGGATAAAGGTTACTCAATTCCACTTCAGGAACTAGAAGAATTTGACGTTCCAGTTTTAAATATGGGACCGGTAGGAAAAGATGCCCATCAATGGACTGAACGTCTAGATGTAAATTACGCATTTGAAACGCTATTAGATATGTTGCCGAAATGCATTGAAAAATTATTAGTTTCTAATAAAATTACACAAGCGTAGTAGGGAAGGGATAAGTGAAGTTATTTTAATATAATTAAAAACTAAAACGGCCAAACTCAAGTATATTCGAGTTTGGCTGTTTATCATGTAGTGCATTTCTAATTACATTCATGTGAAGTTATAGTTTTACTTTTTCGTTTGACCAGATAGTTCAACAGACTTTTGTGTACAACGTTGCATAGCTGAAATGATGGCTGTTCGTAAGCCTTTTTCCTCTAAAGTTGCTACAGCTTCTATCGTTGTTCCGCCAGGAGAACAAACCATATCTTTCAATTCACCTGGATGTATTCCTGTTTCTAGTACCATTTTTGCAGAGCCTAATACTGCTTGAGCAGCGAATTTATATGCTTGATTTCTTGGCATGCCATCTAGTACAGCAGCATCTGCCATCGCTTCTATAATCATATATACGTATGCTGGTGAAGAGCCACTTACAGATGTTACAACATCCATTAACTTTTCACTTACGATCTCTGATTGACCAAAACTATTGAAAATGTTTAGCACATCTTCTAAATCCTTTTCTGTCACCATTTCATTTGGGCATAATGCAGACATTCCTTCTCCAACAAGAGCAGGAGTATTAGGCATTACTCGTACAACTTTTAATTTTTTATTAAAGGCATTTTCAGTACTTTCAATACTTTTACCAGCAGCGATCGTAACGATGATAGCATCGTTTTTTATTACTTCTTTAATTTCGTTAATTACTAATGGGTATAAGTCTGGTTTAATTGATAAAATTAAAATATCAGCATTTTTAGCGACTTCATTGTTGTCAGTAGTTATAGTTATTCCGTACTTTTCACTAGCATTTTCTAAATTCGTCGTGTTTAAATCTGAACACATGATTTTATTTGAAGACACTATCTTTTTGTTTAGCATCCCGCCAATTATAGCCATCCCCATATTTCCGCATCCGATGAATCCAATTTGTTTATCCATAATAATTCAATCTGGCTCCTTTTTAATAAATTATATCATTTCGAAAGTATTATCTTAATATAACAATAACATCTCTGTGCAATATAAAGAAACATTCTAAGAGAATATATTCCTTTTTGCAATACGAAAAGATAAAAATCGATTATATTCAACATTCTGTAAATATATACACTATAATATAAGATTTATGTTTATAAATATGAGTTGAACTTATATCGATTTGTATTTTCATTCAGTAGGGAAATAATTTCATACAAGTAACTGGCAGCTCTATGTATTTTTAAAAATACCTCTTGACACGAAATCGAACTATATCGCATAATATAAAAAAATTAAACAGTAAATCGTTGAAGGGAAATAGTACATATGTCTTCTTGCGAAAGAGAGTGGAATTCACCGGCTGAAAGATTCCTCGTATAGAATATATCGAACCTATCCCTGAGTCTTAAATGAAAGTTTAGGCGTTCGCCTGCGTTATAGGCGCCAAGTGGATATCTATGTATATCAATTAAGGTGGTACCGCGGAACAATGACCGTTTCGTCCTTTTTATTTTATGAAGGGCGAAGCGGTCATTTTTATTTTGCTCTTAAATAGGCTAGATGCAGCACTCATTAGAATAGAAATCGTTGCAAGCTGTATGAATAGAAGTGTAATGTATAAAAAACTTTGATTTTAGACTTGGGGGATAAAAAAGTGAAGAAACAGCGAATAGTTGTAAAGATTGGGAGTAGTTCTTTGGCGGATAGTCATGGAGGCATTTCTAAAGAACAACTTTCAGATCATGTTGCCGCATTGGCTCGATTGAAAGAGGAAGGGCATGAAGTTTTATTAATTACATCTGGGGCCGTTGCTGCAGGTTTTTCTGCTCTAGGATATCCTAGCAGACCTGTAACAATTAAAGGGAAACAGGCTGCAGCAGCTGTCGGACAAAGTTTATTAATGCAGGCGTACACGGAGGAATTCCGTAAATATGGTATTGTTACTGCGCAACTTTTGCTGACGAGAAGTGATTTTTCTAGAAAAGAACAATATAGTAACGCATACGCTACGTTAGGAGAGTTACTAAACCGTTCTGCTCTTCCAATTATTAATGAAAATGATTCCATCTCTTTAGAGGAGTTAACGTTCGGTGATAATGATATGCTGTCAGCTTTAGTAAGCGGACTTGTTTCGGCAGATATGCTTATGATTTTTACAGATGTGAACGGTTTATATGATAAAAATCCTCAAAAAAATGAGGATGCGAAAAAATATTATTTCCTTCCTGAAGTTACAGAAGAAATTGCTTCTCTTGCTGGAGATGCTGGCTCAAAACTTGGGACTGGCGGTATGAAATCAAAAATTGATGCTGCAAAGACGGCGCTATCTCTTGGGGTAAGTGTATTTATCGGTACAGGACGTGGACAAGAGAAATTTGTTGATGTTTTAAAGGGGAAAGGTGACGGAACGTATGTCGGAAATGCCCCTCAAAAAGAAATAAAGATGAACAAGCAATGGATTGCCTTGCATTCGGTTGTTAGCGGTCAAATTGAAATAGACGCCGGAGCAACTACAGCTATCATTCAGCATGGTAAAAGTCTTCTTCCTGCTGGTGTTACAAATGTGTCAGGATTTTTCAAAGTTGGCGATGTTGTAGAAGTCATGACGCAACAAGGGCGCGTAATTGGAAAAGGACAATGCACATATAGCGCAGAGGAATTAAGAGAGATAAAAGGTATGCAAAGCCAACATATTCAAGCAAGAGGCGAAAGGCATAATTATGAAGTCATCCATAGGGATCATTGGGTTTCACTTTAAGATAATCTTAAAAAGGAGGAAATAAAAATGAATGAAGTGTTGGCAAAGGGGAAACGAGCAAAAGAGGTTGCTAGGGAACTTGTACTAAAATCTACAAATGAAAAAAACGAAGCACTTGTTGCAGTTGCAAATCAATTAATACATGAAACAGCTTATATTTTAGAGGAAAACAAACGGGATATAGAAGCAGGTAAGGCAAAAGGATTTTCTGATTCACTTCTTGATCGTCTTATGCTAACTGAAAATCGTATTATTGATATGACAGAGGGGATTAAGCAGCTAATTGAATTACGTGATCCTGTAGGAGAATGTGTAAGGGAATGGGAACGGCCAAATGGATTATCTATTCAGGAGATGCGTGTACCACTTGGTGTTGTTGGCATGATTTATGAGGCAAGACCGAATGTAACAGTGGATGCTGCTACAATTTGTTTGAAAACAGGAAACGCAGTCATATTACGTGGTAGTTCTTCTGCTATTCATTCTAATAAAGCACTTGTTGCCGTTATTCACAGAGCGCTCAAACAAACAAGCTTACCAAAAGAAAGTGTACAGCTTATAGAAGATACAACGCGAGATAGCGCAAAGCAGTTGTTTACAATGAATGATTATCTAGACGTTCTTATTCCAAGAGGTGGTAAACAATTAATCGATACTGTTGTGAGAGAAGCATCTGTTCCAGTACTTGAAACTGGTGCGGGAAATTGTCATATTTTCATTGATGAAACAGCGAATACGCAAATGGCAATTGATATTATTATAAATGCAAAAACGCAGCGACCATCTGTATGTAATGCGATTGAAACGATTGTACTTCATGAGAAGTGGGCACAGCAATATGGTAGCGAGCTGTTCTCTTCTTTGAAGGAAAGAGGCGTGGAGCTACGTGGTGATCAGAGAGCATTGGCATTGGATTCTTCAATTGTACTTGCTTCAGAAGAAGATTGGGGAACAGAATTTTTATCTCTCACGCTGGCGGTTAAAGTAGTTTCTTCTATTGAAGAAGCGATTCATCACATAAATACGTATGGGTCTATGCATTCTGAAGCGATTATTACAGAGGACGAGGAAAATGCCAGCAAATTTTTCACTGCTGTTGATGCGGCTGCACTGTATCATAATGCATCAACTCGTTTTACTGATGGATCTGAATTCGGATTTGGAGCAGAAATTGGGATCAGTACACAAAAGCTACACGTAAGAGGACCAATGGGGCTTCCAGCATTAACTTCCACAAAATATATAATTCGTGGTAATGGACAAATTCGAAAATAAAAATAAAAGACACTCAATTTTCGTTTGGGTGTCTTTTATTTTTAAAATTATTTACCATACAAAAAGCCCAACGAGCATAGCGCTTAATAAGGAAACAGCCATTCCGCTCACAAGAAGCTTCCAAACATTTTTACCGATGACTGATGATTTTTCTCCGCCAAATAATGAATTGTAAGTTCCGTAAATCATACCTACTGTACTAAAGTTAGCAAAAGAAGCTAGAAATGTCGTTGCAACCGCAACCGTATGCGGTTGTAACGACTTTAAGTTTGATTTTAAATCCATCATTGCAACAAATTCATTCGTCGTTATTTTAATCCCCATTAATTCAGCTACATACATAGCATCGCTGCCCGATAAACCGAGTAAAAAAGCGAAAGGACTAAAGATAATGGAGAAGATTTTTTGAATTGTTAAACCTGTTACAAAAAATCCTAAAATCCCATTTAAACATGCTGTTAAAGCTACATAACCAATTACCATAGCTAAAATAACGATAACCATATTCATCCCGACTAACATACTGTTGGAAATAGTAGAAAAGAAATCCTTTTTTTCATGTTTGGAAGGTGTGTAAACAACGTCTTCTTCTTTCGAAACTTCCACAGGATTTAATACATTGGCTAAAATTAAGGCGTTAATACAGTTCAATGGGATTGCACTGAAAATATAAGTTGCTGGAACCATTGATAAATAAGCGCCAAGAATGGATCCGCTAACGCTACTCATACTCATAATCCCAAAAGTTAATAATCGATTTTCTTTTAAAACAGATAATTGATCACGAACAACCGCAAGTGCTTCGGTGTTTCCTAAAAACATCATTTGAATCGAAAAGAAACTTTCTAACTTTGGTAAACGAGAAATCTTTGAAATAACTGCACCTACTTTATCAATAATCCAAGTTAAGATTCCGAAATAAGATAGAATATCGAAAAAAGTAATAACAAAGATGATAGGAAGTAATGCACTAAAGAAGAAATCAATGTGTGGACTGTCCATAGATGAAGGAAATGCAAATCGAATTCCTTCATTTGCACATGCCAGTAGCCAACTAAAAAATGACGCTATTTGATTAATAATAATACTGCCTAGCTTTGTGCCTAACATAAACCACGTAATAAAAAGCTCCAATATGATGAGAATTACAATCGGTCTCCATTTTATATGTTTTTTATTAGGCGAACATAAGAAAACGATTAATATGACAATGAAAACTCCTAACATATTCAATAAGAAATGCATCTCAACAACTCCTTGAAGATTATTATTTGTATATAAAAAAGCTCCTATTCTTTTTAATTTAGAATGAATGTATTTCAAATTATATTTTATTTATTCTAAAAATGTTGAAGGTAAAATTCGATAAAAATAGAATTTAATATATAGCAAACAAGGAGGGGATAAAAATGGAGGTCTATCACATAACGAGTAGAAAGAGGGAAACTTATCATGTTCAAGTGAAATATTCGATACTTTTCGAATGTGCACTTGGCATTGCAGCAATTACTCATAAGAGGTTAATTGATACTCTTGAAAAGAGTCAAAATGAATGGGAAGAAATTAAGAAATCATTAACAGAAGAAGTGAGAGAGCACTTACAATTTGTTGAAGAACATAATACGTGGAAAGCATTGCTTCAGTTGTTGTATGAAGGGGATTTTCAGGACTTAGCACAGTTTCATGGTAAAATCGATTCGCTTTCAGAAGTAGATTTGAAATATATATGTTTACCGTTTTTAGGGGAGAAGTATGAAGAGAAAAGACATTTAGCAGCAAGTGGAGATGTAACTGCAATATATGAATTAGAGGAGCTGACACAAGATCATCAGTTTTTCTCTACATATATTCGTTTTATATGTAATGTTGATGTACAAGTGCTGAAACCTCATTTAATCGCTGTAATGACAGGTTGGTATGAGAGTGTTATTCAGAAAGAGGAAGAAGAAATACTTTCTATATTAAAACGAGACTATGAAACAAAGGTTGAAATGAATAAAAAGATGAAACCAGAAGAGTTCGTCGAGTGGGCCACTGGTGGCGTGAACTATATGCCAGAGCCAAGTGTTCATCACGTACTTCTTATTCCGCAAATGACGTACAGACCGTGGAATATTGAGGCCGATATTGAAGATACGAAAGTATTCCATTATCCAGTTGCAAACGAAAGTATTCATCCTGAAGATCCATATGAACCGAATTATTTTTTAGTTCAAAAACATAAAGCTCTTGGAGATGAAGCGAGGTTACGTATTGTAAAAATGTTGTTCGAAAAAGAACGAACATTGCAGGAAATTACAGAAAGACTGCAACTTGGTAAATCGACTGTACACCATCATTTGAAATTGTTACGTGCAGCGAAGTTAGTAGATATACATGACGGGAAATATGTATTGAGAAAGAAAGCAGTACAGTCATTAGCGAAAGAATTAGATATGTTTTTGAATAGATAATTAACAACGAGAATGTACATAAAGGGAGGAATATAAAAGAAAAGTTGGTGTATGAAATTGAAAAATGTATTGAAAAATCGTTCGTTCTTTTTTATGTGGATTGGTAGTGCAATCTCAGAATTAGGCGGGGGTTTCGGAACGTTATGTAATTCAATTTTAGTATATGAGTTAACAGGATCAAAAACAGCATTAAGCAGTATGTGGCTACTATATTTTATCCCGTCCCTCATACTGCAATTAATCAGCGGCCCATTTATTGATAAATGGAGCCGCAAGTGGATTATGATTTTTTCACAATGGGTGCGAGCTTCCGTTTTCTTGCTACCTTTGGTGATGTTAGTTTCAGGTAGTATAGAAGTTTGGCACATTTATGTTGTTCAAATTGTAGTGGGACTTATTACACCACTTTATACACCTGCAAGTCAAGCAATTACACCGAGCATTGTAGGGAAAGAACAACTTCAAGATGCAAATGCGTACATTGATGGAATGACTCGCCTTATGATGTTTCTTGCACCAGTATTAGGTGGAGTAGTCATTCATTTCATTGGAACAGAACTTACATTATCTTTCGTATGTATTTGTCTATTTGTTAGTGGTGCATTATTACTTTATATGAAAGAAAAGAGAACAACACAATCCATTCGGAAAACGTGGCTAGAACAGTTTCTTCACGGCTTTACATATTTTTTCACAAAACCAGTTATCGTTTGGCTTGGTGTCTTTCTTACTTTCGTACAATTTGGGGTCGGGGTAACGCTGGTTACAAATCTTCCTTATATAAAAGATGAGCTGTCAGCAGGTTATACAGAGTTTGGGTATTTTATGGCTGGTTTCCCGTTTGGCTATGTAATTGGATCTATACTAGTCGGAAAAGTAACATATAAAAGCAGGCGCATACTTATGCTTGGAGGATTGTTTATAGGGGGACTCACATACATTTCACTAGGTTTTAACCACAGTATTGTAATAGCGGTAATAATTGAAATAGTTGCAGGTGTTTGTATTGCCTTTTTCAATGTTCATAACACAACGATATGCCAGCAATCAGTCCAAAATAATATGATAGGACAAGTGTTTTCAGTGCGTTTATTTTTCATACGATTCGCTATGCCGTTAGGTGTGTTAGTAGGGGGAATATTGAGTGAAATGTGGGGAGTAAGAGCACTATACTTTATTATCGGTTCAATTATATGTGTCACTTCTTTAATCGGAATATTACTCCCATATTTCAAATTTTTAGATGAGGCTATAGAAGAGAAATCCGCATAATTTAAAACTTTTTAATTGAAAATAATTATCATAATCAACTATAATGGAAGAATAATAGTATTCGTATTATAAAGAGGGAGTGGGATATATGTTTATTGAAACGAAAACATTTACAGTAAAAGAAGGTACATCAAATATAGTTGTAGAACGTTTCACTGGAGAAGGAATTATTGAAAAATTTGAAGGCTTTATCGATTTAAGTGTTCTTGTGAAAAAAGTAAGACGCGGCGACGAAGAAGTTGTCGTTATGATCCGCTGGGAATCTGAAGAAGCGTGGAAAAATTGGGAAACAAGTGAAGAACATTTAGCAGGACATAGAGCGAGTCGTGGTAAACCAAAACCAGATCATATTATTAATGTGGATCATGCAGTTTATTATGTAAAATCATCGAAAGCGGCTTATCAGCAGTCGTAATATATAAGTAGAGGATACATGTTGTAGATGCTAACATGTATCCTCTTTTTGTAGTAATGGGGGGTGGAAATGATGGAGAGTTTTTCATTCATTATAAATGAAAAACATAAAAAATTGGTACAAACAATTTTAAATGAATATGTATTTAGAGATAAAGTGAATGGATTGATGCTAATTGGATCTGTCGCAAGAGGTGACGCATATCCTGATTCGGATTTAGATTTTTATATTCTTTTACAAGAAGGACAAAAGAAGAAATTTCATTCTGAAATGAGAGAAGATATTTTAGTTGAATATAAGAGTGCAGATTTTAATCAAATTCAAATAAACTTTAAAAACAATCCGATGGAACTATACTCATTTCTAGAAGGGAAAACTTTGTTTGATAAAAGCGGTGAGTTAAAAAAGTTAAAGGAAATAGCTACATATGAATTTGAAAACTATCGAGTTTCTAGCGACAAAATGAAAGGCATTTCTCATTGGTTGCATAGTTCGCTTATTAAAATTCAATCTGCTTTAAAAGCAAATGATGAGTTAAAAGCAAATGATGAGTTAAAAGCTTCATACATAGTTCAAACTTCAACTTGGACATTGTTAGATGGGATATGGGCTGTTAATAATAAGCCTATACCACCAGCGGGATCTGTTTTGAAGTATATTGAAACGTTATCTAAAGTACCAACTCATTTTGAAGGTTTTATAAATAAACTGTTTTTAGGTGATACGACAGAGCGTACCTCTGCAGCAATTTTCTTAATTGAGTGGGTTTTACACAATTTGAAAAATAAATAATGTGGCTATTTTATATAGGTAAAATAATATTTCGCGTCGAACAGTTTATGGAATTGCAGTCATAAAAAAACGTTCTAGGCTATAGAAAAAAGTATTAAACTATAAAGCATAGTCTTAGACGGAACGCTTGAATATCTTACCTTGCATATTTACGTGTTATGAAAATGAGTCTACATACCCTCTGCTTAAAAGGAGATGAGTGAATGAAGTTAAATCATTTGAATTTATGTGTTGATGATTTATTAGAAGCGAGACATTTCTTTGAAACATTTTTTGATTTTCAATTTTTGGAGCAAAAGGGAAAAGCACTAGTAGTAATGAGTGATGAAAGTGGATTTATACTTGTGTTAAGTGACCCAAAAGCATTTAAGGGAAATAAGGAAGTGATGTATCCTGAGGCTTTTCATATTGGTTTTTTAGTGGATACTTCAAATGAAGTTGATCAAGCATATAATCGTTTAGCAGCTGGCGGCATTGAAATAGAAAAGGCACCGTATTCTATGCGAGGTAGTAGTTACGGTTTTTATTTTTCAATGTTTAATGGTTTGTTAATTGAAGTGTCTTGCCTTGACTATAAAGATGGTAAGAAAGTTCAATAGCATTAACAAGAGTAATTGTTTGAAGATGTAAATTTATTAGCCCCTTATCCGGTATGGAAAGGGGCTTGATCATTTTAAGGGACATAAAAGTAAAAATAAACGAATTTTAGTCAGGAAAAGGGCATGTGAGACAGCTTCTTTATTAATCTATTTGAATTACAAATTCAAGCACAGTTTGATCTTTCCTAAACGGCATATTGAGTTCTTTAAATCGTAAGCTTATTCCAGACAAATTATCAGGAAGGGCAGGAGATATAACGAAATGATGACTAAAATGTCCATCAGTGCCGCCCCCACCTTCTGACCAGCAGTCATATGTATCATCTATTGATAATTGGAAGAAACTATGAGGTTTGTTTTCATTAAAAGCGTCATTCACCGAATCCCAATCGCTATATAAATAAACTACACTAGCATTTGCATATTGCCGAATAAAAGTTACGGTATACATGATACCTTTATGTTCATACGTTTTAAAAACAGGTATATGTTTTTGGAATTTAGTTGGTTCGACACGAGGTTTAAATTCACTTTCGTCCATCATGGAAGAGAATAGTGAATTTAGATAGTCTGGATAAAATTCGTATTGCTTTGCCCATTTATAAATCGTTTCATCATGTGGAAAACCTGGATCACCACCTGAAAGTTCTTTTCGTTCTTTTAATAGGGCACAAATTTTTTCATCGATAGTATATAATCTTTCATCGTAATAATCGGTAGGGCGTTCAAAACCCATTCGTTTCATAATCATTCCTCCTTTTCTTTATTTTAACAAATAAGAAAGGACGATATATTTTTTAATGTAAAAATTAAGTGAAAACCTAAAATCATTTATAAATCAAATATTGTAGATTTAAAATGAAGTTTGATAACAAGGTCTATTTTGCAGAGAAATTAATTATGTATAAAATAACAATAATGTATCTTAATGCAAGAAAATCTAGAGAACCAAGCATGTTTCCCATATGGTACAGTACGAAACGATTATAAGTAGTACAGTGATATAAATAGGAGGTTACCACTATGACAGATGTATTTAAAGATATGGCGTTCCAGCTAAAAACGGAACGACTCGACCTGAATATGTGGGAGGAATCCGATGCAGTCTGGCTTAGAAAACTAATTGGTGAACGTGGAGTGGAAATGCCAACCATTGAATCTGTTCGTAGCTCTCTTATCGAAATGCGCAAGAAAGCAATTGAAAATGGTATTTCTCTTCTCACAATTCGTAGACGAGACGAAGGCGATTTCATCGGATACTGTGGCTTAATCATCGGTCGTGCTACGCTTGAAGAGCCGGAGATTGCATACGAATTGTTCAAAAGTGCTCATCGCAAAGGTTATGCGACAGAGGCAGCATCAGCAGTGCTGGAAGCTGCGATTGCTACGGGGCGCCATAGACTTTGGTCTACTGTAGGCGCTTGGAATACTGCGTCTTTTCGGGTATTAGAAAAGTTAGGGTTTCATCGGCATCACAGTACTTATGGTGAACGCGGTGAGATTGTTTGGAATGTGCGCGATCTGTAGGTTAAATTCAAAACAATGAAAAATGTAAAAGAAAGCCCATATGTTAGATTCCTCAGTAATCTAACATATGGGCTTTTCTTTTAAATGCAATAGTTTGCTCGTTTGTTTTAATTTTTTACATCTTCGTATAATTGGAGTGCCTCTTTCACATTCAATCCATTTTTCACAATACCATGTATCGCTTGAATCATCGCAGCTGGATGTTCAGATTGCCATATGTTTCGGCCCATGTCTACGCCGATTGCCCCTTCTTGTAGTGCATTGTACGTAATGTTTAATGCGTCTTCAATTGAATCCAGTTTTGGCCCACCAGCAATTACGACTGGGGCAGGGCATGTGCTCGTAATTTTTTCGAACCCTTCGCAGTAATACGTTTTAATAATGTCAGCACCCATTTCAACACATACACGGGAAGCAAGTGCTAGAAAGCGAGCTTCACGTTTTTGTAGTTCTTTCGCAACTGCGGTAATGCCGAGTACTGGCAGACCATAATCGTGAGCTTCTGAAACTACGTTTGCGAGATTCGTAACCGTTTGTGTCTCATAGTCGGACCCGACGAAAACAGACACACCTACGCCAATCGCGTTTTGTTTTACTGCTTCTTTTACAGGTGTAACAATTGTCTCATTCGCTAAATCTTTACCGACGACAGTAGCCCCGCCAGATACACGCATAACCATCGGTGTACTGCAGTTTTCAGGAATGCAGGAGCTAAGTACACCACGCGTCAAAAAGAGAGAATCCGTATAAGGAAGTAAGTTTTTAACTGTTTCAAGTGGCTGTTCAAGCCCATGAATTGGTCCTAAAAAGTAGCCGTGATCTATCGCTAACATAACCGCTCTGCCATCAGGTAAAATTGTATTTAATCGATTTTTAAATCCCCAAGTCATTCGAAATCACTCCTTTGTTAATGTTGGATTTTCCGTTTGTACCGTATCTTTATTTGGTAAATGTGGTGACTTTATAAAAACTGCTTTAAAAGGTTTGTCAGAATGGTTAATAAGATAGTGAGCTTCATGTGGGCGAACTTGCAGGACATCCCCTTGTTTAATTGGAACTCTTTCGTTATTTACATAGAAATCTATTTCACCTTCTAATGCATAGAATACCTCTTCGCACGTTGTATGATAATGGTTTTGAAACTCTTGCCCAGGCTGAATGACAACAAGGCCTAAATCAATATTCGGCCCTTGTATTAAATATTTCGGCCCATTATCACCGAAGCGATAAGAGAAATCATTTTCATTAGCTTTTAACATACATTTCACTCCTTTATCCCGTATTAACGGGCAGTAAAACTCCCATCTCAAAATTTGTCTGGAGCAAAAAAGGTAGGTGGAGATCAACTGCCCGTAAAAGCCTGATTAGTTGAACTTTATGTAATCTGTTACAGTGCACCAGGCGCAATCCACATATGTGAAGTGAGCCCTTTATCAGCTAAAGCGAGCTGACTGTCATACACAGTTTTCCATGTTTCATAGAACTCTTTATATAGTTCGTGATTTTCAGTAACTGGTTCGAATGTTTGCTCCCACTGTACAAACTGTTCGGCAGTTTCTTCCATAGATGCATATATGCCAGCGCCAAATCCAGCAGCAATTGCGGTTCCTAAAGCAGCTGCTTCTTTCACAACAGGTACTTTTACAGGAATACCAAGGACGTCTGATAGAATTTGTGGCCATAGTTTTCCTTTAGCGGCACCACCAGCAAAAACGACTTCAGAAGGGAATGTCCCTGTGAGATTTTCTATTAATTTTAAGTTTCCAAGTGTAACGAAGGCTGCATTTTCTTCAATAGCACGGAACAGTTCTTTTTTTCCGCATTTGTCAGCATCTAAACTTAAATTTAAAAAAGAAGGTGCGGCATGACGCCAAGAAATGTAGTTCATTACGTTTGAAAAAGTAGGGATAATCCCATGTGAGCCGACAGGTACGTCTTTCGCTTGTTCTTCTAGTAATTCATAAGCATCTACACCGAGTTTGTCAGCAAGTTTCTTTTCCTCTTGGCAAAAAGCGTCTCGAAACCAGCGCATAACGAGTCCTGGGAAAAAGGCAATCGTTTCATATTGCCATAGATTAGATACGACGTGACAGTTTATACGAATCGCAGCTTGTGGATCTGGTATTGGCTCAGTAACATTCACTTCTTGTTGCCAAAAACTACCTCCGCATATTAATGTTTGATTCGGTTTCACGACTCCAGTTCCGAGCGATGCCATTTGAGCATCTCCGCCCCCGGCTACGACAGGAATCCCTTCACGTAATCCAGTTAATGCTGCACACTCTTTTGTAACGTTGCCAATTACTGTACCAGCTTCATTTACTGTTGGTGAAAATGGTAAAGATAGACCGCACTCCTTAGCGACATCGTTATCCCACACTCTATTTTGTAAATCAAAAATACCTGACGTGCATCCGTTTGAGGGATCAATTTGCAGTACGCCGCTTAGTTTATATAAAATCCAATCGTTTAACATTGTAAAAGAGTGAATAGTATTATAGACGTCGGGTTCATGTTTTTTAATCCAAAGTAGGCGGGGTAAAGCACCTAATGAAAAAGTTTGACCAGACTTTGTATATAAATCTTTTTCAAGATGTGACCGAATTTCTTTTAGCTCACTAACTTCAGCGGATGCACGCCCATCAACATTTGCGCAAGCCCAAATTTCTTGCCCATTTTTATCATATAAAACAAAACCTTCTCGCATACTAGTAGCGCTAATAGCTTGAATGGAAGAGGGCGAGATATTACTTCTTTGTAAAACTTCTTTCGCGCATTGTTGTACTAGCTTCCAGTTTTCTATTACATCAAAATTCATAGAACCTGGGTAACGAGGATCTGTATTATGAACCCATTCTTTTTGACTGACAGCAATTTGATTACCTAGTAAATCAAAAAGAACAGCTCGAATGCTTCCTGTACCAGCATCAAAAGCTAATAAATGAGACATTAACAATCACCATCCTTTCGTAATAAGGAGAGGGCCGTTTCCTCATCGGTAATTAATGTATGAATAAACTTTCCTTTTAAGGCACCATAAATTGCGTCTATCTTTTCTGTACCTCCAGCAACACCGACGACATGATTCATATTGCGCAGGATAGAGAGAGGCGTGCCAATTAGACGATTGTGATGCGAGAGCTCTAGCAAATCGCCATTTGTATTATAAAACTGTCCTAAAATATCGCCAGCACCGTTTTGACTACGAATATATGTCATCTCACGTAGTGTTAATTTTTCTTCTTTTACAATCGTAGCGTCTTGAGATAATCCGCCAATACCGACAATAGCTGTATGTGCAAGTGAAGCGACATGAAGCATATCTTTTACACTCGGTTCTGATAAAATACTTTGTGCCATTTCGGTTGTAGACGCTAGAAACGGCGTAGGGATAATGTGAAGATCACCTTGCATGTAGTGTAAATAGTTTTGTTTTCTCGAGAGATAGTGATTTACTCCGCCTGTTAACGTTACGATTGAAAGATTAATAGAAGTCTCAAAATGAATGTTTTCTAGCATTTTGCTAATTGTTTCTCCCCATCCAATACCGAGTAAATCGCCTTGCTGGAGATGAGTTTCTAAATATTGTGCAGCAGCTTTTCCGAGAGAAGCGTGATAATTGTTTACTGGGGTCGGGATAATAAAAGCATCTTTTAAGTGGAATTTTTTCATTAAGTCACGCTCAATACTTAAACAGTGCAAACCAGTCCCTTTTACGTGAAATGTAACGATACCTTCACTGCGTGCCTTATCTAATAACCGGACGACTTTATTTCTTGAAATGTGAAGAAGTGAAGCGATCTCTTGTTGTGTTAATTGGTCTTTATAATAGTACCAAGCTACTTTAGTTAATAAATTCTCTTCAAAGTTCAGCTGAGTCATACTCTTCATCCCTTTCAACAATTGACCACTGCTTAAACATATGTGCCATATATTTTGTTTATTCCAGTTGAAACGATGAATAGTATGTAGAAAAAAGTGTTCTAGATATAAAAAAAGGAATATACAATGCTACAAAACAAGTAGAACAAATAATCATTTTCTCAAAAAATGTTCTGGATAAAGGCAGGTGACATCAAGTGGAGAACGTACCTTTATTACAAGTAAATAAAATGAGTAAGGCGTTTTCAAATCAACTTGTATTAAAAGAAGTGAACTTACAAGTAGAGCGCGGAGATATATACGCTTTAGTTGGGGGAAATGGCGCCGGGAAATCAACATTAATGAAAATATTAACGGGGTTATATTCGTATGATGATGGAGAAATGTATGTAAAAGGAACGAAGCAACAGTTTGCAAATCCGTCAGAAGCACACCGAAAAGGTATTTATTTAATACCGCAAGAACCGCTCATTTTTCCGCATATGACTATTGAAGAAAATATATGTATCGGGTTAACAGAAAAGAAAAAGAAATTAAGAGTACAGATTGAGCAATTGATTAACAGTCTAGGGTGGGATATTGACCTTAATGAACTAGGAGGATCATTATCGATTGCGCAACAACAGTTAGTAGAAATTGTTAGAGGATTAATACGAGAAGCTGAGATTCTTATTTTAGATGAGCCAACATCGACATTAACAACTCACGAAATTAAGAGTCTTTTTGTGTTGATGAAAAGTTTACAAGAAAAAGGAATTGGGATGATTTATATTACGCATCGCTTTCCAGAAATCTTTGAAATTGCCAACAAAGTAGCAATACTACGTGATGGAATGATTGTAAGCCAAGGTGACGTATGTGACTATACATATGACATGCTGATGGAGGGGCTATTGCCAAAAGGGTATAAACAGAAAGAGAAAATAGAAGTAGTTCAAGAGACAGCAAGGACGAAAAAAATATTAGAAGTGATCGATATAACGAGCCACGCATTCAAAAATATATCATTCACTGTACATGCGGGTGAGATTGTAGGTGTTGCTGGCATTATAGGATCTGGCAGGACTGAATTAGCAGAAGCGATATTTGGATTGAAAACTATAAAATCAGGGTCTATCTTATTAGAGGGGAAATCAATTGATGCGTGTTCTTTGCATAAAAGGCTAGAAAAGGGACTGGTTTATGTCCCAGAGGATAGGGCGAGGAATGGCATTTTCTCAATTGCTTCTGTTAAAGAAAATATTGCAGCAGCAAGTTTACAACAAAATAATCGCTTTTTTATAAATCAAGAAAAAGAAAGCGCTTTAGTTAATTCGTTTATAGAACAGTTCCGAATTGTTGTACAGAATATGAATGAAGAACTAGTATCTTTATCAGGAGGTAATCAGCAGAAGGTCGTGCTTGCGAAATATCTCGCATGTAATCCTAAAATTATTATTCTTGATGAACCGACTCGAGGAATTGATGCGAAAGCAAGGATTGAAGTGTATGAGACGATAGAAAAAATGAAAAGGGAAGGACTCGCAATATTATTAATTTCTTCCGATGTTGAAGAAATTGTTCAATTAGCAAACCGTGTATATGTAATGCGAAATGGGCGATTTGTTTCTTATATGGAAAAAGAACAACTAAGTGTGAATGAAGTTACACGCCTTGCATACGGAGGTGTAGCGGAATGAAACGCATGTTAAAAATGCATGAAACGTCTATCATACTGTTACTACTAATGTATATAGCTATTATAGGAATAATAAACCCTAGTTTTATTCAATTTAACTCGTTATCTTTACTGATAAAGTCAAGCGTTATTTTAGTCGTGCTAGCAATTGGCCAATCGTTCGTCTTATTTACGAAAAATATAGATGTATCAGTTGGTTCAAGCATGGGGTTAAGTGCAGCAGTTTGCGGAATGTTGTTAACGGATGGATATCATGCATCTTTGTCTATACTTGCTGCTATTTTACTTGGCGCTATTCTCGGTTTTATAAATGGAATTGGTGTTGCGAAGTTTCGGGTACCGGCCATTATTATGACATTAGGTATGTTAGGGGTCATTAGAGGTGCGATGTTAATCTTTACAGGTGGAAAGTGGATTGAAGATATACCAAACGATTTTAAGCAACTGTCATCGATCATCACACTTGGTTTGCCGATCATTGTATGGATTGTTCTTATTATTTTACTACTACTATACTTCTTTTTAAGGAAAGTGCCATACGGAAGGTACTTCTATGCGGTTGGTGATAATGAAGATGGCGCGAGACTTATTGGTATACCTGTTAATAAAGTGAAGATATATGCGTTTATAATTTCAGGCATAAGCGCTGCGCTCGCTGGTTGCATATTTGTTATGAATATCGGATTCGTTCCAAATCAAACAGGAACTGGGATAGAACTACAGGTTATCGCAGCTGCTGTACTAGGAGGAGTTCATTTAAAAGGAGGAACGGGTTCTATAGTTGGAGCTGCATTAGGAGCGATATTTTTAGAGGCGATAAGCAGCTCACTCGTCTTTTTAAAAATACCAGCATTTTGGAATAATGCTATTTCAGGTTTCTTATTATTGCTAATCGTCATATTAGATAGCGTTATGAAAAAGTGGAAGGCAGAAAGGAGGATGAATCTATGAAGTATGTATACAGATGGGAAGGTGTTCTAATCGTATTACTTCTTTTAGAATTCATTCTCTTTAGTTTTATAAATAGTGATTTCTTAAATATTAGTAATCTCCTTTTTAGTACAAATGATTTCCTATTTATCGCAATTGCGGCGATACCAATGACTTTCGTTATAGTAACAGGAGGAATTGATGTATCGGTCGGCTCCATAATGGGTCTCACTTCGATCTTAATCGGTGTACTTTGGCTGAACGGAATACCTATTTTGTTTGCTGTCATAATTGCCCTAATAATTAGTTGCCTAGCAGGCGCTTTAAACGGACTTATTATAAAAATGACAGATGTAGAACCACTAGTTGTTACACTCGGAACGATGTTTTTATACGGAGGAATTGCACTTGTCATTTCAGGAGGGGCAGGTGCTTCTGGGTATGAAGGAATAAGTGGTTTACCTGACACATTTGTACAACTGGCAAACGGTAGTTTTATAGGAATACCGAATTTATTATGGTTACTAATTATATTAATGATTTTATGCACGATATTGTTTCATCGCACCATATATGGGCGCCACGTAAAATTAACAGGTGCGAACGAAAATGCAGCCAAATACACCGGGATTAAAACAAAAAAAGTAGTCATCATGGCTTACATACTTTCCGGGTTAGGAGGTGGATTAGGAGGTGCTTTCTTAACCGCGTATTTTGGTTCCGCACGTGCTGATATGGGAAGTGAAACAATATTACCAATCATTACAGCAGTCGTGTTAGGCGGGACACTTATTACAGGCGGAAAAGGAAGTATTATCGGTACTGTACTTGCGAGTATTTTTATAGGACTCATGCAGTATGGTTTGCAAATGACGGGTTTAACAAATGAACAATCTAATGTAGTTATTGGTATTATTCTTATTCTTTCAGTTATTATGAGGCATTTCAAATTACATCAATTCTTAGCGGAGAAAAGAAGGAATTTGCATAAGGGGGAAATGTCATGAAGAGAAAATTAGGGATTGTATTCATTGTATGCATTTGTTTAATCGGTTTAATCGCTTGCTCTAGTCAAACCGCAGATAAGAAAAAAGCTGATGATGTGAAATTTGCATTTATCCCAAAACTAACTGGAGTTGGCTTCTTTACATCAGGTGGTGAAGGAGCAAAAGAGATGGGAGATAAGTTAGGCGTACAAGTGAAATACGATGGACCATCTGAAGCGAGTGTTTCTGGGCAAGTAAAATATATAAACAATTTCATTAACCAAAACTATGATGCACTTATGGTCTCTTCTACGTCAGTAGATGGTTTATCACAATCATTGCAACGTGCTAAGAAAAAAGGCATGACGGTGTTAACATGGGATTCTGATGTCAATCCGAAAGACCGTTCCTTTTATATAAGCCAAGGAACACCGGATCAACTTGCTAACTTATTAATTGAAATGACTTCTAAGCAAATTGGAGATAAAGGAAAAGTAGCCTTCTTTTACTCTAGTCCAACAGTAACGGATCAAAACCAATGGGTAACGAAAGCGAAAGAAATTATTAAAAAGAAATATCCGAACTGGGAAATTGTAACGACGCAGTACGGTGAAAATAATGCACAAAAGTCTTTGTCGGTAGGGGAGAATATTTTAAAAACGTATCCAGATATTAATGCAGTCATTTGTCCGGATGCAACGGCACTTCCAGCAATGGCACAAGCAGCTGAAAATTTAAAAATGGATAAAAAAGTAGTCGTAACTGGCTTCTCTACACCAAACGTGATGCGTGATTACGTAAAACGAGGAACAGTAGCGCAGTTTGGTTTATGGGATGTCAAACAACAAGGTGCACTCGCAACGTATGTAGCAAATGAAATTGTTGTAAAAGGGAAGAAGTTAAAAGTGGGGGATAGCTTCGAAGTAAAAGGAATTGGAAAAGTAAAAGTAGAGCCAAACTCCATTCAAGGATATGACTATGAGGCAGAAGGGAACGGAATTATCGTACTACCAGAACGAGTCGTATTTACGAAGGATAATATTGATAAATATAATTTCTAGTAACGAAAAAACGTCCGAATGTATCGGACGTTTTTTTCTTTATTAGTTATGAACTGTTTCTTTTTCATTTAATCCAAGGGTACGACCTGTAGAAGTGTGAAGGTCTTGGAATAATCTTGGATTTTCTGTTAATGAAATGCCGTAAGAAGGAATCATTTCTTTTATTTTTCCTTCCCATTCTACCATTCGGCTTGGGAAACATTTTTCTAATACTTCAAGCATAACATGAACGGCAGTAGAAGCACCCGGTGATGCACCTAGTAACGCCGCGATTGATCCATCAGCCGCACTAACAACTTCAGTACCGAATTGAAGTGTTCCTTTACCGCCAGCGTCAGTATCTTTAATTACTTGTACACGTTGCCCAGCAACTACAATATCCCAATCTTCACTTTTTGCGTTCGGAATGAATTCGCGTAATTCTTTCATACGTTTCTCGTGTGATAACATAACTTGTTGAATTAAGTATTTTGTTAATCCCATTTCTTTTACACCAGCAGCTAACATCGTTAAGACGTTATTCGGTTTTACAGAACCGATTAAGTCAAGGTTTGAGCCAGTTTTTAAGAACTTAGGAGAGAACCCTGCGAACGGTCCAAATAGTAAAGCTTTTTTATTGTCTATATATCTCGTATCAAGGTGAGGTACAGACATTGGCGGAGCGCCAACTTTAGCTTTACCGTATACTTTTGCATGATGTTGCTCTACAACTTTTTGGTTTTTACATACCATAAATAGTCCACTTACTGGGAATCCACCGATATGTTTTGATTCAGGAATACCAGTCTTTTGTAGTAGAGGTAGACTACCACCGCCGCCACCGATAAAGACGAATTTTGCAGTATGATGCTCGATTTTACCACTATTCATATCGTGTACTTTTACTTCCCACAAACCATTCTTCGTGCGTTTAATATTTTCGACACTATGTTTGTAGTTTAGCTCGACATCTTTCGTTTTTAAGTAATCAAACAACATTCGTGTTAATGCACCGAAGTTAACATCTGTTCCAGAGTCAATCTTCGTTGCCGCCATAGGTTCATTAGATGTACGACCTTCCATAATGAGTGGAAGCCATTTTTTTAATGTTTCAGGAGCATCGGAAAATTCCATTCCTTGAAACAGTGGATTTTTTGAAAGCGCTTCAAAACGGTTTTTTAGAAACTGAACATTTTTTTCACCTTGTACTAAACTCATATGAGGTAGAGGCATAATGAAATCTTGTGGATTACGAATTAATTTGCTTTTTACAAGATATGCCCAAAATTGTCTTGAAAGCTGGAATTGTTCATTCACTTTTACAGCCTTACTAATATCTATAGATCCGTCAGATTTTTCGGAAGTATAGTTCAGTTCGCATAGCGCAGAATGCCCTGTACCTGCATTATTCCATTCATTAGAGCTCTCTTCCCCGGCACTAGCGAGTTTTTCAAAAACTTTAATTTCCCATTCAGGTGCTAATTCTTTTAGTAATGAGCCCAACGTTGCACTCATAATTCCTGCACCAATTAAGATAACGTCTGTTTTTTGCTGCATGTTGCTCATGATAATCTCTCCATCCCCTATATTGGCAAAAAAGAGTAGGTGTTTTCTATGTCTAAGCCGTAAAAGAGAAACACCGCCTAGGCCCCACCTAGGTATTTACCTTTTTTGTCTCAATTATATAACCATCTCATACTCTATTATAATAATTAATAGACTAAAATATCTAGTGTTATCTGATAATTTTAAACTATTTAACGTTTTATTCGCCAAAAATCTTATTTAACAAGCTCTTTTAAGTTGGTAAATAGAAAAAAATTACAGTTTGAAATTATCTCGAAAAAGCTTACGTATCCAAAGGTGAGTAGAAGGGATACCTTTTTATGGGATTTTTTGCTTTTTATTGTATAATTATTCTGAAAGTTTAAAGGGAGGGATACACATGCGTACACAAGAACAAATCGCAAACTTATTTCGAAATTTTTCAATAAAGGAATGTAAAGGGTCAAGTGACTTATATGAATACTTATCAATACAAATTGCTGAAGATGAGGAAGTACTTACACTATCTTCCTACGCTCAAGCAGGTCAACCAGTCCCAAACTTATTATTAGGTGCAGTACATTATTTATTATTAGCAGGGAAAGAACATCATTTAAAAACGTACTATAGTAGCTTAGTTGAAAATGCTAATACAGATTTAGATCAAGCTTTTGCTCATTTTAAAGATTTCTGTAAAATATACAGAGAGGAAATCATTACTTTATTACAAACGAAACTTGTTCAAACGAATGAAGTAAGAAGATGTGCGTACTTATATCCAAGTTTCAGTTACATATTTAGCAAAGTGAATAAACCGTTAGCGTTAATAGAAATTGGGACAAGTTCTGGATTACAACTATTTTGGGACCAATATAGCTATTCGTACGGTACAGATGAAACATACGGAAATATAAATTCGAATGTACATGTAACTTCTGAAATAAGAGGGGAGAATGTGCCTCATTTATTAAAAGAAAGTCCACCTGTCGTAGAAAGA
>NZ_JAKUFF010000021.1:0-58927 GCF_022663305.1 Bacillus cereus group sp. BfR-BA-01408
AAGTTAGTTTGTCTAGCATCTAAAATAAAAATTGACGTTTCACGTTGTTTGTTTCGTTCAGTTTTCAAAGAACTACTTGGTCGCTCATTTGCGACTTCCTTATGTTAACATCTTCGTTTTTCAATGTCAACTAAGTTTTTCAATTTCTTTTTTGTCGTTTTTTGCGTTTCCGCATCAGCGACGGTTATTAATTTATCATATAATATCTACCAACGTCAACACTTTTTAATAAAAAGTTCTTTTTCTTACATAACGAATACATTCCTCTGCATTAGCGACTCTTCGAAACAAACAAAAAATGATTTTATATCTTTCTTCCATTGCCTTTTTTACAACGTCATGAATACGTTCATCTTCAAAATCAAATAAAAGTTCTTCTAACTCTCTCTTCAATATGTATTCCATTTCTTTTTTCTCTTCTTTCGTTAACATAAACCCAAGCAAATCATCACCTCAATCATTTCTTCCAGAGCAATAAACATTAAGCCCATTTTCATTTAACAAAATCCTACCATCCATTATATCCACTACTTACGATATTAATCCCTTGTTCTCTTTTTTATATTTACAGCATATATGTAACTGAAAAGGATTGGACAAAGGGGCGTAATATTATGTTTTTCTTTTTTATTACGAGTAAAAGAAACTTTAAACACATTAGCTTAATAGTGATACTTTCCTTATTTACAGCATGGCTACTCTTTTTGAAAACATATTCACACGAGTCTGCTTTTTCAACCGCTACAGGACCTAAAGTTATTTACAAAGGCGACACCTCTAAAAAACAAGTTGCATTCACGTTTGATATTAGTTGGGGAGACAAAAAAGCAATTCCAATCCTTGATACACTTAAAGAAAGAGATATTAAGAATGCAACCTTCTTCCTTTCTGCTGCATGGGCAGAAAGACACCCTGATGTTGTTGAACGCATCATAAAAGATGGACATGAAATCGGTAGTATGGGTTATAATTACACGTCCTACACTTCTCTAGAGGCAAATGAAATACGAAGAGATCTTCTGCGAGCACAAGATGTTTTTACAAAACTCGGCGTGAAACAAATTAAACTATTGCGTCCACCTAGTGGAGACTTTAACAAGGCAACACTTAAAATAGCAGAATCACTCGGATACACTGTCGTTCATTGGAGTAATAACTCAAACGATTGGAAAAACCCTGGCGTAAACAATATCGTTTCCACCGTCTCTAATAATCTAAAAGGTGGAGATATCGTCTTATTACATGCATCCGATTCTGCTCTTCAAACAAATAAAGCTTTACCACTGCTTCTACAGAAATTAAAGAGTGACGGCTATGAACAAATATCCGTATCACAACTTATTTCCAACACAAGTACGAAAAGTAAAGATGTCCAATAATTTTTCACACATAAAAAGCTCTACTACCTTTCGTTCAGGTAATAGAGCTTTTTTTATCCCGATATTTTCATTCGTACAACTACCCTGCGTAAAAACTCTCTTAATTAGGCCGACTTACTCGCCTTTCCAATTAAACGATGTAATATAAGTAACTGATATGCATTACATAATAAAAGTGGTATCACCATTAAATATAACCAATCTGTATCATTAATTCGAAGTGCTGGTACCCACTCAAGAATTGTTACAACGACCATAAAGAACAAAGCTGGCACAAATGCCTTTTTATTCGTTTCCTTACTTTTTATATAAGCAACGATGGCACCAAACATAAATAACACACCAGCAACAAGTATGTTATTCCCTAATGAAACTTCCCCATTTGCAATCAATACCGATCTTAAATACACAAAATCAAATAAAACGAATGCAATAAAGAAGAGCTGGACTATATTCCATAAAGAAGACGATCGAAACATTCCCAGTCCAAAACGGTGGATTGTTAAATAAGCAAAGAACCCCATTTGACTTATCACACTAAAAATAAATCCTACACCCATCAACCAGAAGGAGACTGCCAAAATTTCCTTTCCGTCGAAATTTTGAAAAAATTTAGCGTACTTGTCCCACTCTAAAACAAATCCAATAATGACTGTACTAACCCCACCAAGAAACAACGTCGTAAAAAATAGTCGTACCCACTTGCGGCTATTCACAACACATCCCCCATTATCCTTATATTTCTAATTAAATTGTATCAATGACAATTTCAAAAAGCTAGCCATGTTCATGTATAAATTCCTTAAAGATATTTATATTAAAAAGAGAGAACTGTGCTGAAAGGAGTTCCAACTTATGAAACGGATGCTGCTCGTTTTGACTTCTTCTTTTCTATTTCTTGTACTTGTAGCATGTGCACAAGAAAAAGAAGCAAAGTCCGAACTTGATTATGATCAAACGAAGAAAATGATTGTTGATATTTTAAAAACCGATCAAGGTAAGAAAGCCATTCAAGATGTGTTAACTGATGAAAAAATGAAACAAGCACTCATACTAGATGAAACAGTAGTAAAGAAAACGATTGAAGATGCAATGGTATCCGATAAAGGGCAACAATTCTGGGAAAAGCTCTTTAAAGACCCTGAGTTCTCATCGAAATTCGCTAAAAGTATGGGAAAAGAACAAACAGCCTTAATGAAAACATTACTAAAAGACCCTGAATACCAAGCAGGCGTCATGGAAATTATGAAAAACCCTGAAGTAGAAAAAATGATGTTACAAACGATGAAGAGCAAAGAATACCGTCAATATTTACAACAAGTACTAACAGAAACTGCTGAAAGCCCACTCTTCCAAGCTAAGATGATTGATATTATTAGTAAAGGTGTCCAAAAAGCCGAAAAAAGTGGTTCTGATAAAAAGGAAGCCGGCGGTGAAGGTGGTTCCCAAGAAGGTAAAAAGGAACAGCAGTAAAAATAATAACGATAATAATGAGTGGACAATATATGTATCATCCACTCATTATTATTTTATTTTTGCGCAACAGTTGTTTTATCAATTACCGTTTCAGCTATTGTGCGATAAATAAGACCTGTCGTATGCGTATCTTCATATACTGACGGCGCAAAATCTTCTTTATTCCAATCAGGTTGTTGAAGCGGGATTCGGCCAAGTACTTCTGTTTGAAGTTCTGTAGCTAGTTTATCTCCTCCACCTCTTCCAAACACATATTCTTTTTCGCCAGTTGTTTTACTTTCAAAATAAGCCATATTCTCAACAACACCAAGAATACTATGTTCTGTACGTAAAGCCATTGCTCCAGCACGTGCTGCTACAAATGCCGCTGTTGGATGCGGCGTTGTGACAATAATCTCTTTACAAGCTGGTAGCATCGAATGTAAGTCTAGCGCAACATCACCTGTACCTGGTGGTAAATCTAAAACTAAATAATCTAAATCGCCCCATTCTACTTCTGTAAAGAAATGATTTAACATTTTCCCAAGCATAGGTCCTCTCCAAATAACCGGTGCATTATCTTCTACAAAGAACCCCATTGAGATTACCTTTACACCTAGACGCTCCACTGGAATGATTTTATCTCCTCTTACTACAGGGCGTTTTTCTATCCCCATCATATCAGGTACGCTAAAACCATAAATATCGGCATCAATGATACCAACTTTTTTCCCTAGACGAGCTAGAGCAATAGCAAGATTAACAGAAACTGTTGATTTCCCTACTCCACCTTTTCCACTCGCCACTGCTAAAAATGTCGTTTTCGAATTTGGTGACAATAAAGATTCAGTTTGCTCTTCTTCTTGTTCTGGTGCAAACTGAGCTAATTCCTCTTCTGTAAATTCTGCAAAGCGAAGCCCTACTGTTGCTGCTCCTAGTTCTTTCACTAACTTTACAATTCCAGATTGCAATTGCATTTGTTCCGCTGTACCGGTTTTTACGATTGCAATTTTAACACTTACATGTTCCTTCTCAGGCTTGACTGTCACCTCTTTAATTGCCCCTGTTTCTTTTAACGTTTTATGTAAAAACGGATCTACAATCCCTTCTAACGCTTCCACTACTTGCTCTTTCGTTACCATAATTAGCCCAGCCCCCTGTATGAAAAATAACATAATGTTAATTAAATATATCTCTCTTTACTTTTGAAATAAATGCGTTTACATTTCCAGTATAACATATTTTCGGAAAACTTCGTTAACGAGAGAAACGCAAAAAAATCCTCCTTATTCTGGAGGATTTCCTTTTTCCGTGAAATAACGTAATATACCACGATATACTGCAGCTGCTACCTTTTGCTGATATTTCTCCGAATTTAACATATACCTTTCATTTACATTCGATAAAAAGCCAGCTTCAATTAAAGCGCCTGGTGTTTTCGCATACTTTAATAAATACACATGAGAAATTGTTTTAGCAGAACGATTTGTATTCTCTAAACTCGTTCTCAACTCAGCTTGTATAAATTTCGCAGCACGTTCATTTTCAATTGAAGAACGGTAATAGAACGTTTGTGCGCCCTTCGATCCACTACTAGTTAAAGCATTTAAATGGATACTTGCAAAAAAGTCTACATCGGGTTTATTAATAATCTCTACACGTTTTTTTAAATCTTCTGCTTTACGTCTACTATATGACTTTGTATCTTTCTGGGCTAAATCATAATCTCCCTCACGCGTTAAAATAACTAGTGCACCTTGCTCTTGTAAATAATCTTGCACCTTCTTTGTGATCTCAAGCGTAATATCTTTTTCTACAATATCCTTGCCACCAACAGCCCCTCCGTCTGGTCCACCATGCCCAGCATCTAATACGATTACTTTCCCTGATAAGGGTAAATTCCAAGCTCGCCACGATTTTGTAATTTGAAATTCTTGTTTGACTAAAAAAAACAAAATAACCGCAGCGAGTGCAAAAGAGATAATTCGAATTCTCTTCATACCTTTCCTCCTCCAGCTAGTCCCTCTAATTACTTATATGGGACAAGAGGAAAGTTTATGCTTGTCTTAATGAAGCTTTAATCGATATCTTCTTTCACCTTTTTCATATCCTTCCTGCCACCATAAGCCGATAAACTGCTGGCAAGATTCAAAAAGTAATTCCTCATCTTGTAATTTAATTTCCCGCATAGTCATGCTCGTTAAAAATTGAAATAGTGTTTCCGTTAATTGTTGCTCTTCTTCTAAGGCCCTATATTTCACATCAAAGAACGATTCGCCATAATAGCCAAATTTACTATATCTCGCTCCTAATAAATACGATTCTATCCCTAATTCAATGCAGTAATCTTCATACTGACGATGAAGTTCCTGCATCTGAAAGGCATCTCTAATATTTGAACGTAATGTTTTTAATGATAATTCCCGCAGCATCTTCCGCTCATATTTCAACTGCTTTTCTTTTTGTTTTTCTTGTAAGCTGACAATGACATTCATAGTACTTATAAACCTCCCTAATACGTATTAGTCTAAACTTCTAAAGAAGAAGCATACGCGAGAGGATAGCACTAAAATATTCCAAACTACAAAAATTACAAAAGAGGAATGAAACATAAAAAAACCCCAACCAAAATGGTTGGGGTTTGTAGTTCGCAAAAATTAACGTTTTGAGAACTGAGGTGCACGACGTGCGCCTTTAAGACCGTATTTTTTACGCTCTTTCATACGTGCGTCACGAGTTAATAGACCTGCACGTTTTAGTGTTAGACGGTATTCTGGATCAGCTTTTAATAAAGCGCGAGAAATACCGTGACGAATAGCACCAGCTTGACCAGTGTATCCACCACCATTTACGTTTACAAGTACATCGTAGTTACCTAAAGTTTCTGTTGCAACTAGAGGTTGTTTCACTACTTCACGTAATGCAGCAAATGGGATATAGTTTTCAAAATCACGACCGTTAATGATAACGCGTCCTTCGCCTGGAACTAGGCGTACGCGCGCTACTGAACTCTTACGACGTCCAGTGCCATAGTATTGAACCTGTGCCAAAGTAAGCCCTCCTTTAATTGATTATCCGCGAAGTTCGTAAACTTCTGGTTTTTGTGCTTGGTGTGGATGCTCTGCTCCAGCATACACGTTTAGTTTCTTAGAAACTTGACGGCCTAAGCGTCCTTTTGGAAGCATGCCTTTAATTGCAAGCTCTAACATTTGTACAGGGTAGTTTGTACGCATTTCAAGAGCTGTTCTTTGTTTAAGTCCACCTGGGTGGTTAGTGTGACGGTAGTAAATTTTATCGTTTAATTTATTACCTGTTAAATGAATTTTCTCAGCGTTAATAATAATTACATGATCACCCGTGTCAACGTGTGGTGTAAATGTAGGTTTGTTTTTACCACGTAAAATGGATGCTACTTCACTAGCAAGGCGACCTAAAGTTTGACCTTCAGCATCAACCACATACCATTTACGCTCAACTTCGTTAGCTTTTGCCATAAAAGTCGTACGCATGTGTTTCCCTCCTCGTTATCTTTTCCATAGAAAAAATCTATTGTTTATCTTAAACACGATTTCCTTCCGGGGCTAATCGTGGTTTTAGAAACAATACCATATGTTATGATATACTTTTGAGTTTCTAATGTCAAGCAAATGTTACACCAGGATTAGTTGTTATAGTTTACCTGCCATAAATAAAGCCCATGACCAGGAGCCATCTTTCCAGCAAACTGACGATTTTGTTTCGCTAAAATCTCTGGAATGCTATCCGGATCAAGCTTTCCTTGCCCTACGCTCAGTAACGTACCAACAATAATCCTGACCATATTATATAAAAATCCATTACCTACAAAACGAAAAATTAATTCGTCGTCCTGCTCAATTAGCTCGATTTCATAAATTGTTCTCACTTTATCTTTTTTGTCAGTTTTTGCCGAACAAAAAGAAGTGAAATCATGCGTTCCAATAAAATAAGGGATCGCTTTTCTTATAGCGTTTATTTCGAGCGGATATGGATATTGATATACGTAATTTCTACGGAATACATCCGCAGTCTTTGATAATAATACACGATAACGATATTCTTTTCTCTCGACACCGTAACGTGCGTGAAATTCTTCTGTTTTTTTCTCTACCTGTGTGATAACAATATCATCTGGTAACATTGTGTTTAATGCATTGTTCCATTGCCACTCTTCAAGAGACAACGGTGTATCAAAGTGTATCACTTGTCCTTTAGCATGAACAGTAGAATCTGTTCTGCCCGATGCCTGAACACGGACAAGTTCCCCTTTATGCAATTTCTGTAAAGCTTTCTCTATTTCTTGTTGAACAGTACGATGCTGCGGTTGAATTTGATAACCACAAAAATGCATGCCATCATATGCAACCGTACATTTTATTCTATCCATTTCTTTATTCTCCATTACGATCGCACCCATGCCAAAATACAAGCTAAACAAAGTAAGCTTATAATTGTTACTGTATCGCTTGTTTTCCAGCGTAGTTGCCTGAATTTAGTACGTCCTTCGCCACTTTGATATCCACGGGCTTCCATAGCAATTGCTAAGTCCTCTGCACGCTTAAAAGCACTGATGAATAGAGGAACGAGTAGTGAAATGATAGCTTTCATCCTATCTTTTATCGGTCCCCCTGCAAAATCAATACCACGTGACGATTGTGCCTTCATTATTTTACTCGTTTCATCCATTAATGTCGGGATAAAACGAAGAGAAATTGACATCATTAATGCGATTTCATGAACAGGAACTTTTATACGCTTCAACGGCTTTAATAACGTCTCCAAACCATCTGTAATCTCAATAGGTGTCGTCGTTAACGTTAATAATGTCGTCATTAAAATAATAACGAAGAATCGTATAGAAATGTATATTCCTTGCTCTAATCCTTTTTCATGTATCGAAAACCAACCAAGCTGGAATAGTACTTCCCCTTCTTTATTTGTTAAAATATGCAGGAAAAATGTAAAAAGAAAAATCCATAGAATTGGTTTTAAGCCCGAAAGTACATAACGAATCGGCACTTTTGCAAAAAATAAAGCAATGAGTGCATATAAAAATAAAAATCCATATGAAATCGCATTATTTGCTAAGAAAACAACAAATACATATAAAAAGACAATCAGCAGCTTCGTACGTGGATCAAGTTGATGAATAAGAGAATTCCCTGGAATATATCTTCCAATAATCAACTGCTGCATGATTCATGACCACCTTTTCGTAACACCTGCACAACTTCATGAGTAAGATCCTCTAAAGATAAGGTAGCCTTTGGGATTGAAATGCCAAACTTCTCTTCAATTGCACGTTTATACTTTAAAGACATAGGAAGATCCACGCCAATTTTCTCTAGTTCATCAGCATGTGAAAATACTTCCTCTGCACTTCCTTGCAAAAAGACCGTTCCTTTATGCATGACTACAATCTGCTCGGCATATTTAGCAGCATCCTCCATATTATGCGTTACAAGGATAACTGTAAGGCCTTTCTCCTTATGTAGCTTATAAAACATCTCCATAAGTTCATTTTGCCCTTTTGGATCTAGTCCTGCTGTAGGTTCATCTAATACAAGCACTTCGGGTTCCATCGCTAATACGCCTGCTATCGCAACACGCCTCATTTGCCCACCACTTAACTCAAATGGTGAACGTGCTAACAGTTCTGGTTCTAACCCTACAAGTTCAATTGCCTCTCTTGCCTTTTGCTTCGCTTCTTTTACAGATACACCAAAATTAGTAGGTCCGAAGCAAATATCTTTCTCTACAGTCTCTTCAAACAACTGATGTTCTGGGAATTGAAAGACAACCCCTACCTTTTTACGTAGTGGCTTTAGCTTTTTTTCTTTCTTTCCTGCCGAAATGAAATGTTCACCAATTTGAACTGTGCCATTTGTCGGCTGCAATAAACCATTTAAATGTTGAATCATCGTCGACTTACCTGAACCAGTATGACCGATAATGGCATAATAGCCCCCACTTGGAAACGACACGTCTACATCATAAAGTGCGCGTCTTTCAAATGGAGTTTTATGTTGATAACGATGTTCTACTTTTTGGAATGTAATCTCCAAAGTTCGTTCACCAAGCTTTCCATTGTAAGATGCGTATTTTGCAAGAGAATTTCATTTCTTTTTAATAATTCTGCTATTTTCACTGAAAATGGTACATCTAATCCAATTTCTTGGAGCATATGAGAGGACTTGAAAATTTGTTCTGGAGTCCCTTCCTCTAATATCTCTCCCTTATTTAAAATAATGACACGGTCTGACTGTGCCGCTTCTTCTAAATCATGCGTAATTGATAACACGGTAATACCTTTTTCATTAACAAGTTGTCTAACCGTTTCTACCACTTCACGTCTCCCTTGAGGGTCTAGCATTGACGTTGCTTCATCTAATATCAAAATAGATGGCTGAAGTGCTAAAACGCCTGCTATTGCTACTCGCTGCTTTTGCCCACCAGATAACGAATGTGGCTCATCATTAAGAAAATCTTCCATACGGACTAGTCGTAAGGCCTGATCTAATCTTTCTACCATTTGCTCTCTTGGCATTCCGATATTCTCTAAACCAAAGACAACGTCATCTTGCACTGTTGTTCCAACAAATTGATTATCTGGATTTTGAAATACCATCCCAATTTGTTTTCGAACATCCCATACCGTTTCCTCTGACAAAACCATTGTATCATTTACTGTAATTGTCCCTGCTTCTGGCAAAAACAAACCATTCAATAATTTTGCAAGTGTAGACTTCCCAGAACCGTTTTGTCCAATAACAGATACCCATTCACCTTCATATAAGGAGAATGAAACATCTTTTAATGCATAAGTGGCTGCACCAGGATATTGAAATGATATATTTTCTGTCCGAAGTTTCTCTTTTTTCAATACAAGGCACCCTTTCCTTCGCCAAGTAAGCCTATTTTTATATTTAAAAAAAAGGGCCATGACCAGTTTCTTGAAAAGAACTGTCCTGCCCTTTTAATTATCATTATACTAACTCGATAATTACCATTGGTGCTGCGTCTCCGCGACGTGGACCAATTTTTGCAATACGAGTGTATCCGCCTTGGCGCTCAGCATAGCGTGGAGCTACATCAGCGAATAGTTTTTGAAGTGCATCTTGACCAGTCTCAGCGTTAGCTACTTCATTGCGAATGAAAGCTGCTGCTTGACGACGAGCATGAAGATCTCCGCGTTTACCTAAAGTGATCATTTTTTCCACTACAGAACGAAGTTCTTTTGCACGAGTTTCTGTCGTTTGGATGCGCTCGTTGATAATTAAATCAGTAGCTAAGTCACGTAACATAGCTTTACGTTGCGCACTTGTACGGCCTAATTTTCTGTATGCCATTCGTAGTTCCCTCCTTTGTTGATGGGTTTAAATCCTCAGTCGTCTTTACGTAAACCTAAACCTAATTCCTCAAGTTTATGTTTAACTTCTTCTAAGGATTTACGTCCTAAGTTACGAACTTTCATCATATCTTCTTCTGTTTTGTTCGCAAGCTCTTGTACAGTATTAATTCCTGCACGTTTTAGGCAATTATAAGAACGAACAGAAAGGTCTAGTTCTTCGATAGTCATCTCAAGAACTTTCTCTTTTTGATCTTCTTCCTTCTCGACCATAATCTCAGCATTTTGTGCTTCATCAGTTAAACCAACAAAGATATTTAAATGCTCAGTTAAGATTTTGGCACCTAAAGAGATAGCTTCTTTTGGCCCGATGCTTCCATCCGTCCATACATCAAGCGTAAGCTTATCATAATTAGCCACTTGTCCGACACGTGTCTTTTCCACTTGGTAAGTCACACGTGATACTGGAGTATAAATAGAATCAATAGGAATTACTCCTATTGGTTGATCTTCGCTTTTATTTGCATCAGCTGGCGTATACCCACGGCCACGCTTTGCAGTTAAACGCACGCGGAAATGCGCATCTTTTGCTAACGTTGCAATGTGTAAATCTGGATTTAAGATTTCTACATCACTATCGTGAGTAATATCAGCAGCTGTGACAATACCTTCGCCCTGCACATCAATTTCCAACGTCTTCTCTTCTTCAGAGTAGATTTTAAGAGCTAACTTTTTCAAGTTTAAGATGATCGTTGTAACGTCTTCTACTACGCCCTCAACTGTTGAAAATTCATGTAATACGCCATCGATTTGGATAGCAGTAACAGCGGCACCAGGGAGTGAAGATAAAAGAATACGACGTAAGGAGTTACCCAACGTAGTACCATATCCACGCTCAAGCGGTTCAATTACGAATTTACCATATTTAGCATCTTCGTTAAGTTCAACCGTTTCGATTTTCGGCTTTTCGATTTCAATCATTAACTAAACCCTCCTTCAAAACGTCGAAACCCCGGTTAAACAAAGGTATAACCCCTGTCTAACCGAAAGTCCCCCTTAGGCAGTTCCCGATTGTGCACAACAAGCGATGTTTCTGTACGAAATTTCTCGATAATGCATCATATCCATTATAGACAAAAGGGAAAATTCTATACAGAAAAATTACACACGACGACGTTTTGGTGGACGACATCCATTATGAGGAACTGGAGTAACATCTCTAATTGCTGTTACTTCTAGACCTGCAGCTTGAAGAGCACGAATTGCAGCTTCACGACCAGCACCAGGACCTTTAACAGTAACCTCTAAAGTTTTTAAACCGTGCTCCATTGCAGCTTTAGCAGCAGTTTCAGCAGCCATTTGCGCAGCGAATGGAGTAGATTTACGAGATCCACGGAAACCAAGTGCACCAGCACTAGACCAAGAAAGCGCGTTACCGTGAGTATCTGTAAGTGTTACGATTGTGTTGTTGAAAGTAGAACGAATATGAGCTACACCAGCTTCAATATTCTTTTTCACACGTTTTTTACGAGTGTTTGTTTTACGTGCCATTGTTAGTTCAACCTCCTTTACTTATTATTTCTTTTTATTTGCTACTGTACGACGTGGACCTTTACGTGTACGAGCATTGTTTTTAGAGTTTTGACCACGAACTGGTAAACCACGACGGTGACGAAGACCACGGTAAGAACCGATCTCCATTAGACGTTTGATGTTAAGAGATACTTCACGACGAAGGTCTCCCTCAACTTTAATACGATCGATGATATCACGGATACGTCCTAATTCGTCTTCCGTTAAATCACGAACTCGTGTTTCTTCAGAAACACCAGCTTCAGCAAGAATTTTTTCAGCAGTTGTGCGACCAATGCCGAATACGTAAGTTAAAGAAATAACAACGCGTTTGTCACGAGGAATATCTACACCTGCGATACGTGCCATTCCGAATGCACCTCCTTCTGATTAACCTTGTTTTTGTTTATGTTTAGGGTTTTCACAAATAACCATTACTTTTCCACGTCTACGAATAACTTTACATTTTTCGCAGATTGGTTTAACTGACGGTCTTACTTTCATGTCTCGAACCTCCTTAAAGATTACGGAGTGCTATATTATTTAAAACGGTACGTAATACGACCACGATTTAAATCGTACGGAGATAATTCTACCGTAACTTTGTCTCCTGGTAAAATACGAATGAAGTTCATACGGATTTTACCAGAAACGTGAGCCAATACGACATGCCCATTCTCTAATTCTACTTTGAACATAGCATTTGGCAACGTTTCAAGAACGGTACCTTCGACTTCAATTACATCATCTTTAGCCATTCAATAGTTCTCCCTTCTTCAAATCAGTAACATTTTACACTGCTCTGAAATCCCGGAGAGCCAGCTACTTATAAAGTGGTAAGGATTTCGTATCCTGCTTCTGTAAGAGCAATCGTGTGCTCAAAATGGGCACACCATTTACCATCTACCGTTACCACTGTCCAGTCATCAGATAGTGTTTTTACATATCGTCTTCCTTGATTCACCATCGGCTCAACACAGATGACCATTCCCGGCTTTAATCTAGGGCCTCTATTTGGTGGACCATAGTGCGGGATTTGAGGGTCCTCATGTAAGTCTTGCCCGATTCCGTGACCAACATACTCCCTAACGATCGAGAATCCATTCTCTTCAGCATGGGTTTGAACCGCATGTGAGATATTTGATAATCTCTCGCCTGGTTTTACTTGTTCTAGACCAAGATACAACGATTTTTCTGTGACATCAAGTAGCTTTTGAACAGATTCAGAAATGTTTCCAACTGGATACGTCCATGCAGAATCTCCATGGTACCCATTGTATTTCGCACCAATATCGATACTGATGATATCGCCCTCTTTGAGCTTGCGCTTCCCTGGAATTCCGTGTACAAGCTCTTCATTTACAGAAGCACATATGCTCCCCGGAAATCCGTTGTATCCTTTAAAAGATGGCGTAGCACCATATTTTTGAATCGTCTTTTCCGCTATTTGATCGAGCTCTTTCGTTGTAATTCCTGGAGTAATGTGCTGTTTTAACTCTTGATGAGTTAAAGCAACGATCCTGCCAGCTTCTCGCATGATTTCTATCTCGCGAGGAGTTTTGCAGATTATCATTACGCTAAGCCTCCGATGAGAACATCGATATCAGCAAATACTTTATTGATATCTTGCTCACCATTAATGCTTTGTAAGTAACCAAGCTCCTCGTAGAAATCAAGCAAAGGTTTAGTTTGCTTAATATTTACATCTAAGCGATTTGCTACAGTTTCTTCATTGTCATCAGAGCGTTGATATAATTCGCCACCACATTTATCGCACACGTCAGCTTTTGCTGGCGGATTGAATTCTAAGTGGTAAGTCGCACCGCACTCTTTACAAATGCGACGGCCTGTAAGGCGCTTTAATAACAACCCTGAATCCACATTAATGTTTAAAACATAGTCGATTTTTTTGCCAAGATCTTTCATAATCTCTTCAAGAGCTGATGCTTGTGCAACAGTTCGTGGGAAACCATCTAATAAGAAGCCTCTTACGCAGTCTTCTTGGCTTAAACGTTCACGAACGATTCCGATTGTAACTTCATCTGGAACAAGTGCACCTTTATCAATAAAAGATTTTGCTTGTAAACCCATTTCAGTTTCAGCCTTCATAGCTGCACGGAACATATCTCCTGTTGAGATGTGAGGGATGTTATACTTGGCAACAATCTGTTCGGCTTGTGTACCTTTACCAGCACCAGGAAGCCCCATTAAAATTAAGTTCATCCTTGTTCCCCCTCAGAGTACATGAGCATGTAGGGAAGACAATACTTCCCACTTACTCACTGCTTGATAAACCCTTTGTAATGGCGTTTTACCAGTTGGCTTTCTAGTTGCTTCATTGTTTCTAAAGCAACGCCGACAACGATTAACATACTCGTTCCACCGATCTGTGCAGATGGAGGAAGATTTCCCAGCTTCGTAAAGATAACTGGTAAGATTGCAATCGCTGCTAGGAAAATTGATCCTACAAAGGTCAAACGATACAAGATTTTTGTTAGATATTGTTCTGTATTCTTACCCGGACGAATACCTGGAACATATCCACCTTGTTTGTTTAGATTCTCTGACATTTGCTCTGGATTAACCTGAACAAACGCATAGAAATATGTGAAGGCTACAATGAGCGCAACATATATGATCATTCCCACTGGGTGAGAATAGTTAAAGTTTGCAATAATCCACTGCGATACATCATGTTTCGGGAAGAACTGTGCAATAGTCGGAGGCGTAATTAAGAATGAAACAGCAAAAATTACTGGAATAACACCAGCACTATTTACCTTAAGCGGTAAATGTGTGTTTTGTGCTCCAGCATAACCACCATTTCCTCCTGTTACACGCTTCGCATATTGAATTGGGATCTTTCTAACAGCCTGTTGAATGAAAATAACACCCACAATAACTGCTAACACAGCTAGTAAGATCAATGCAACTTTAACGATACTCATGAACAATTGATCTCCGATATTTTGAAACTGTTGCTGATACACTTGAGATATAACACTTGGGATCGCTGCGGCAATACCACCAAAGATTAGGATGGAAATACCATTACCTACACCTTTAGCTGTAATCTGTTCACCTAACCACATTAAAAATGCAGTACCAGCAGTCAGTACCGTAGCAATGTATAAATAAGTGCTCCAACCAGGATTCAAAATTAATTGTCCACCTACCATACCGTTAAAACCGATTGACATACCAAACCCCTGAATAAACGCAAGAACAATTGTAAAATAACGCGTGAATTGCGTTAATTTACGACGGCCCATTTCACCTTGTTTCGCCCATTCCGAAAATTTAGGAACAACATCCATCTGCAATAATTGCACGATGATGGATGCTGTAATATACGGCATGATTCCCATCGCAAAGATGGAGAAGTTTTTCAAGGCTCCACCGCCAAATGTATTTAGAATACCTAAAGCATTTAATTGATCTTGTGCCTTCAGTACGTCTCCATTTGTAAATGGCACGGGGATAAACGTGCCAATCCTGAATACGATTAACATCGCTAAAGTGAATAATATTTTACGTCTTATCTCAGCAACGCGCATAAAGTTGGAGATTGTACGAAACATTAGATCACCTCAACTGATCCGCCAGCTGCTTCAATTGCTTCTTTAGCACTTGAAGAGAACTTGTGCGCTTTAACAGTTAGTTTTTTCTCTACTGCGCCGCTTGCAAGAATTTTAACACCGTCGTTTAATTTGCTGATAACGCCAGTTTCCAGCAATAATTCAGGTGTTACTTCTGTACCATCTTCAAAACGATTTAACGTTGATAAGTTTACAATAGCAAACTCTTTACGGTTAATGTTTGTGAAGCCGCGTTTTGGTAAACGACGGAATAATGGAGTTTGACCACCTTCGAAGCCAAGACGAACACCGCCGCCAGAACGTGCGTTTTGTCCTTTATGACCTTTACCAGCAGTTTTACCGTTACCAGAACCGATACCACGACCGACACGGTTACGTACTTTACGAGAACCTTCTGCAGGTTTTAATTCATGAAGTTTCATTCCCAGGCACCTCCTTATATTAATGAGTTATCCTTAAGCTTCTTTTACAGTTACAAGGTGAGAAACTTTGTTGATCATACCAAGAATAGCAGGAGTTTCTTCCTTAACTACAGTTGAATTCAACTTTTTAAGACCTAAAGCTTCTACCGTCGCACGTTGATCTTGTGGACGACCAATTACACTACGAGTGAGGGTAATTTCTAACTTTTTCGCCATTTGTTTTCCCTCCTTAACCTAGTAGCTCTTCTACAGATTTACCGCGTAATTTTGCAACATCTTCAGCGCGCTTAAGTTCGCTTAATCCGTTCACAGTAGCGCGAATCATGTTGATTGGTGTGTTAGAACCAAGAGATTTCGAAAGAATATCTTGTACACCTGCTAATTCAAGGACCGCACGAACAGGTCCACCAGCAATAACACCAGTACCCTCAGCAGCAGGCTTTAAGAATACTTCACCAGCTCCAAAATGACCGTTGATTGTGTGTGGAATTGTTGTACCAACTAATGGTACAGCGATTAAGTTTTTCTTAGCGTCTTCGATAGCTTTGCGGATTGCGTCTGGTACCTCTTGTGCTTTACCAGTACCGAATCCAACATGACCGTTTTTATCGCCAACTACAACTAGTGCAGCAAAGCGGAAACGACGACCACCCTTAACAACTTTCGCGACACGATTTATCGTAACTACACGTTCTTCAAGTTCTAATTTACTTGGGTCAATGCGATGCATCAATTTTCCCTCCTTTGACCATTAAAATTGTAATCCAGCCTCACGAGCAGCTTCAGCTAGAGCTTTAACACGGCCATGGTATAAGTAACCACCGCGATCAAATACTACTTCTTTAACGCCTTTCTCTACAGCACGCTTAGCAACTGATTCTCCAACTTTCGTAGCAGCTTCAATATTGCTAGTACCGTTAAGAGCAAGGTCTTTATCAAGAGTAGATGCACTTACTAACGTTACACCATTTACATCATCAATAACTTGAGCGTAAATATGTTGGTTAGAACGGAACACGTTTAAACGTGGACGTTCTGCAGTACCAGTAAGTTTAGCACGTACACGCGCATGTCTTTTCTTACGAGTCGCATTTTTATCAGCTTTAGTGATCATTCTTGTCACTCCTTTCTCTCACCTAACGGGTTTACTTAGCAGTTTTACCTTCTTTACGACGAACAACTTCGCCTTCGTAACGAATACCTTTACCTTTGTAAGGCTCAGGAGCACGTACAGCACGGATGTTAGCAGCGAATTCGCCAACACGTTGCTTGTCGATACCTTTGATTACGATCTTAGTTGGTGCAGGTACTTCAACTTCAAGACCTGCTTCCGGAGTCATTTCTACTGGATGAGAATAACCTACGCTTAATACAAGTTTATCACCTTGTTTTTGAGCACGGTAACCAACACCGACTAATTCAAGTCCGCGTGCGAAACCTTCAGTTACACCTTCAACCATGTTTCCGATTAAAGCACGAGTTGTACCGTGTAATGCACGGTGTTCCTTCTGTTCAGATGGACGCTCAACTGTTAATGTATTCTCTTCAATTTTGATAAGCATATCAGCATTGAAAGTACGAGTTAATTCACCTTTAGGGCCTTTTACTGTTACAGTATTGTCTTCTGCAACTGTAATAGTAACACCTGCAGGGATTTCAAGAATCTTTTTACCAATACGAGACATGTGGTCACACCTCCGTTCGTTTTAAATATATATTACCAAACGTATGCTACTACTTCTCCACCAGTTTGTAATTGACGAGCGTCTTTGTCTGTCATTACTCCCTTAGATGTAGAAACAAGAGCGATACCTAATCCGTTAAGTACACGTGGTACTTCGTCAGCTTTAGCGTAAACGCGTAAGCCAGGTTTACTGATACGTTTTAATCCAGTGATTACACGTTCGTTGTTTGCACCATATTTCAGGAAAATACGAAGGATACCTTGTTTGTTATCCTCGATGTATTCTACATCACGAATGAAACCTTCACGTTTTAAAAGTTCAGCGATCTCTTTTTTGATTTTAGAAGCAGGAACCTCTAATTTCTCATGACGTACCATGTTCGCATTACGGATGCGAGTAAGCATGTCTGCAATTGGATCTGTCATCACCATGTGTTTTACCTCCTTCCCATTTGTGGGTTTTACCAACTAGCTTTTTTAACACCAGGAATTTGACCTTTATATGCAAGTTCACGGAAACAAATACGGCAAAGTTTAAATTTGCGGTATACAGAATGCGGACGACCGCAGCGTTCGCAACGTGTATACTCTTGTACTTTAAACTTAGGAGTACGCTTTTGTTTCGCAATCATAGATTTTTTAGCCACGTTTTCGCCTCCTCTACTTAGCGTTGGCTTCCATTATTTTTGGAATGGCATACCGAATTGTGTTAAAAGTTCACGAGCTTCTTCATCAGTGTTCGCTGTAGTAACGATTACGATGTCCATACCGCGGACTTTGCTTACTTTATCATAATCAATCTCAGGGAAAATAAGTTGCTCTTTAACACCTAATGTATAGTTTCCACGACCATCGAATGATTTCTTAGAAACACCACGGAAATCACGTACACGTGGTAAAGAAACTGATACTAATTTATCGAAGAACTCATACATTTGCTCGCCGCGTAAAGTTACTTTCGCACCGATTGGCATACCTTCACGAAGACGGAAACCAGCGATTGATTTTTTAGCACGAGTTACAACAGGTTTTTGACCTGCGATTTGTGTTAATTCTTCTACTGCGTTGTCTAAAGCTTTTGAGTTAGATACCGCGTCACCAACACCAGTGTTGATTACGATCTTTTCGATTTTTGGTACCTGCATTACAGATTTATAGTTAAACTTGCTCATTAGAGCAGGAGTAATTTCCTTTTGGAACTTCTCTTTAAGGCGATTCAATGAAGTGACCTCCTTTCTTAAGAAAATTATTTATCTAATAATTCACCAGATTTTTTTGCAATACGAACTTTTTTACCATCTTCTACCTTGAAGCCTACGCGAGTAGGTTCACCTGTTTTCGGATCTAAAATCATAACGTTAGAAACGTGAATAGGTGCCTCTTTAGTAATAATTCCACCTTGTGGATTTAATTGAGATGGCTTAGAGTGCTTCTTAACGATGTTAACACCCTCAACGATAACACGGTTTTGCTTTGGGAAAGCCACAAGGATAACGCCTTGTTTTCCTTTGTCTTTACCAGTGATTACCTGTACTTTATCACCTTTTTTTACATGCATCTTAATTCTGCACCTCCTTAGCAAGGCAATACCTTAAATTATAGAACTTCTGGAGCTAAAGAAACGATCTTCATGAAGTTGCTATCACGTAATTCACGAGCTACTGGTCCGAAGATACGAGTACCACGTGGGCTCTTATCGTCTTTAATGATAACCGCTGCGTTTTCATCAAATTTGATGTAAGAACCATCCGGACGACGAGCACCGCTCTTCGTACGTACTACTACTGCTTTAACAACGTCACCTTTTTTAACAACGCCACCTGGTGTTGCTTGTTTTACCGTAGCAACGATAATGTCACCAATGTTAGCATATTTACGACCAGAGCCGCCTAATACTTTAATTGTTAAAAGTTCACGTGCACCAGAGTTGTCAGCAACTTTCAAACGAGATTCTTGTTGGATCATGTTATGAAACCTCCCTTCGGACTAAAAATTCCGATTCGTCTATTTAGATAATAACCGCTTCTTCAACGATTTCAACTAAACGGAAACGCTTAGTAGCAGAAAGCGGGCGAGTTTCCATGATTTTTACGATATCGCCAAGTTTCGCTTGGTTTTGCTCATCATGGGCTTTGTACTTCTTAGAATACTTAACACGTTTTCCGTACAAGGAATGAGTTTTGTAAGTTTCAACTAAAACTGTAATCGTTTTGTCCATTTTGTCAGACACTACACGACCAGTATAAACTTTGCGTTGGTTACGTTCGCTCACTATGCAAACCTCCCCTCAATTTATCGATTAATTCCGATCTCTCTTTCACGAACTACAGTTTTCATACGAGCAATTGCCTTACGCACTTCACGAATGCGAGTTGGATTCTCTAATTGTCCTGTAGCAAGTTGGAAGCGAAGATTAAACAACTCTTCCTTTAAAGCTTTAACTTTTGTTTCGATTTCGGCAGTGGTTAATTCACGAATATCATTAGTTTTCATTAGATTCACCACCATTTTCTTCACGTTTTACGAATTTACATTTCACAGGTAACTTGTGAGCTGCAAGACGTAATGCTTCGCGTGCTACCTCTTCAGATACACCCGCGATTTCGAACATAATTTTCCCAGGTTTTACTACTGCTACCCAGCCTTCTGGTGCCCCTTTACCGGAACCCATACGTACTTCTAGAGGTTTTGCAGTGTAAGGTTTAGAAGGGAAAATTTTAATCCATACTTTACCGCCACGTTTCATGTAACGAGTCATTGCACGACGAGCAGCTTCGATTTGACGGTTTGTAATCCATGAAGCAGCTTGTGCTTGTAAACCGAATTCACCGAAAGCTACTTCAGTTCCACCTTTAGCACGACCACGCATTTTACCACGATGCTCTCTACGATATTTTACGCGTTTTGGCATTAACATATTATTTTCCTCCTTCCTCAGAAGCTTTCTTTTTTGTAGGAAGGACTTCTCCACGGTAGATCCATACTTTTACGCCTAATTTACCGTATGTTGTATCAGCTTCAACTGCTGCATAGTCAATATCAGCGCGAAGTGTATGAAGTGGAACAGTTCCTTCACTGTAAGATTCTGCACGAGCGATATCAGCTCCGCCAAGACGACCAGAAACCTGTGTTTTAATACCTTTAGCACCTGCACGCATAGCACGTTGAATAACTTGCTTTTGTGCACGACGGAATGATACACGGTTTTCTAATTGACGAGCGATGTTTTCGCCTACTAATTTAGCGTTAAGATCAGCTCTCTTAACTTCTAAAATGTTGATGTGTACACGCTTGCCTGTTAATTGGTTAAGAGCTTTACGAAGTGCTTCAACTTCAGTACCACCTTTACCAATTACCATACCAGGTTTTGCAGTGTGAATTGTAACATTTACACGATTTGCTGCACGTTCGATTTCTACTTTAGCAACAGCAGAATCTTTTAAGCGTACATTAATGTACTCACGGATTTTGATGTCTTCATGTAATAATGTAGCGTAATCTTTCTCAGCGAACCAACGAGATTCCCAGTCACGGATAACGCCGACACGAAGACCAATTGGATTAACCTTTTGACCCATCGATTATCCCTCCTTCTTTTCTGATACCACAACTGTGATGTGGCTTGTGCGTTTGTTAATTTGGCTTGCACGACCCATTGCACGTGGACGGAAACGTTTTAACGTTGGACCTTCGTCAACGAAAACTTTCTCAACAACTAGGTTGTTAATGTCCATTTCATAATTGTGCTCTGCATTTGCGATTGCAGATTTTAAAACTTTTTCTACAACTGGAGAAGCAGTTTTTGGTGTGTGGTTAAGGATAGCAATCGCTTCACCCACTTGCTTACCTCGGATTAAGTCTACAACTAAACGAACTTTACGAGGAGCAATACGAACTGTTCTCGCTACTGCTTTAGCTTGCATTGAAGTGCCTCCTCTCATTATCTTCTAGTTTTCTTATCGTCAGCATCATGACCTTTATACGTACGAGTTGGTGCGAATTCACCTAACTTGTGGCCTACCATGTCTTCAGTAACATATACAGGTACATGTTTACGACCGTCATATACAGCGATTGTGTGACCGATGAACTGAGGGAAGATCGTTGAACGACGAGACCAAGTTTTAACAACTTGCTTTTGCTCAGTTTCATTTAGCTTTGCAATTTTACTCATTAAATGATCATCGACAAATGGTCCTTTTTTCAAGCTACGAGCCATTTTGGTGCCTCCCTTCGTGATTGCCGTACGGTTCTTAAAGTGAACCGTACTACAATCCCATTATTTTTTACGACGACGAACGATGAATTTGTCAGACGCTTTGTTTTTCTTACGAGTTTTGAATCCAAGAGTTGGTTTACCCCATGGAGACATTGGAGACTTACGTCCGATTGGTGAACGTCCTTCACCACCACCGTGTGGGTGATCAACTGGGTTCATTACAGAACCACGAACAGTTGGGCGCTTACCTAACCAGCGAGAGCGACCAGCTTTACCGATCTTGATAAGTTCGTGTGACTCGTTACCAACTTGACCTACAGTTGCACGACAAGCAGATAATACAAGACGCACTTCACCAGAAGTTAAACGTACAAGAACGTATTTACCTTCTTTACCAAGTACTTGTGCAGATGTACCAGCAGAACGAACTAATTGTCCACCACGACCTGGTTTAAGCTCGATGTTATGAACAACAGTACCTACTGGAATGTTGATTAATGGTAATGCGTTACCGATTTTAATGTCAGCTTCAGCGCCAGACATAATTTCCATACCTACTTCTAAGTTCTTAGGAGCAAGAATGTAACGTTTTTCACCGTCAACGTAGTTAATTAATGCGATATTCGCAGAGCGGTTTGGATCGTATTCGATCGTAGCAACGCGTCCTGGAATTCCATCTTTGTTACGTTTGAAGTCGATGATACGGTATTGACGCTTATGTCCGCCACCTTGATGACGTACAGTGATTTTACCTTGGTTATTACGACCAGCCTTTTTGCTTAAAGGAGCAAGTAAAGACTTTTCGGGTCTGTCAGTCGTGATTTCAGCGAAATCATTCGTAGTCATGTTACGACGACCGTTAGTAGTTGGATTATACTTTTTAATTCCCATCTCAATTTCCCTCCTTCTTTAGTAAGAATTAAACGCCTTGGAAGATTTCGATTTCTTTGCTGTCAGCAGTTAGCTTAACGATTGCTTTACGACGACGGCTAGTAAAACCAGCGTGACGACCAACGCGTTTTGCTTTCGGCTTGTAGTTCATGATGTTCACTTTTTCTACTTTAACACCAAAGATCGCTTCTAGAGCATCTTTAACTTCTGTTTTATTAGATTTAACGTCCACATCGAACGTGTATTTTTTTTCAGCCATCATTTCCATAGAACGTTCAGTGATAACTGGGCGCTTAATGATATCACGAGGATCTCTCATTATGCAAGCACCTCCTCTACTTTTTCCACTGCCGCTTTTGTCATGATTAGCTTATCATGATGAAGCACGTCTAAAACGTTTACGCCATCAGCAGTGATTACTGTTACTCCAGGGATATTGCGAGCAGATAACTCTACAGATTCGTTTGCATCAGCAGTTACGATAAGAGCTTTCTTCTCAACAGTTAATCCTTTAAGTACTGCTAGCATATCTTTTGTTTTTGGTGCATTTAACACTAGGTCTTCAAGAACTACAATGTTGTTCTCAACTACTTTAGTAGCTAATGCAGATTTGATTGCTAAACGACGAACTTTCTTAGGAAGTTTGTACGCATAGCTTCTTGGTGTAGGTCCGAATACCGTACCACCACCACGCCATTGAGGAGAGCGGATAGACCCTTGACGAGCACGTCCAGTTCCTTTTTGACGCCATGGTTTACGACCACCACCGCGAACTTCAGAGCGAGTTTTTACTTTGTGTGTACCTTGACGTAAAGATGCACGTTGCATCATTACAGCTTCGAAAAGTACAGCTTCATTTGGTTCGATACCGAAAATAGCTTCAGCTAATTCGATTTCACCAACCTGTGAACCAGTTTGGTTATATACAGTAACTTTTGGCATTGGAATTCCTCCTTCCTATTGTGAATTATTTGCTAACCTTCACAGCGCCTTGAACAACTACAAGAGATTTCTTAGCACCTGGAACGTTACCTTTTACTAGTAATAAGTTGCGCTCAGTGTCAACTTGAACGATTTCTAAGTTTTGGATAGTAACTTGGTCTCCACCCATACGTCCAGCAAGTTTTTTGCCTTTGAATACACGGTTCGGAGCAACTGGGCCCATTGAACCTGGACGACGGTGATAGCGAGAACCATGAGACATAGGTCCGCGAGATTGTCCGTGGCGTTTGATAACACCTTGGAAACCTTTACCTTTAGAAATTCCTGTTACATCAACGATTTCACCTGTAGCGAATACGTCAACTTTTACCTCTTGACCAACCTCTAATCCGTCCACGTCTGCATCGCGGATTTCGCGAATGAAGCGCTTAGGAGTTGTAGATGCTTTAGCAGTGTGGCCTTGTTCAGGTTTGTTAGTTAACTTTTCACGCTTATCTTCAAATCCTAACTGAATTGCGTTGTAGCCATCAGTTTCAGTTGTTTTCTTTTGAAGAACAACGTTTGGATTAGCAGCGATAACTGTTACTGGGATTAACTCACCGTTCTCAGCAAATACTTGAGTCATACCGATCTTTCTTCCTAAGATTCCTTTGGTCATGAGTTACACCTCCTACATTTTTAAGTTATATAAATTATAGTTTGATTTCGATATCTACACCAGATGGTAAGTCTAAACGCATTAATGAATCTACTGTTTGTGGAGTAGGGCTCACGATGTCGATTAGACGTTTGTGCGTGCGCATTTCGAATTGCTCACGAGAATCTTTGTACTTATGAACAGCACGAAGAATTGTGTAAACAGTTTTTTCAGTTGGTAATGGGATCGGACCAGAAACTGTTGCCCCAGAACGCTTAGCTGTTTCTACAATTTTCTCAGCTGACTGATCAAGAATACGGTGATCGTAAGCTTTTAAACGGATACGAATTTTTTCTTTTGCCATTATTTTCCCTCCTTCGTTCGCCTATTTCTAAAATAGACCTTCTCCATGGAAATTTCCTCACACCATGCCATGGCAAAGCGGCCGGGTGTGTCAGCAACCTTCCACTTCATCGCAGTCAAAGACCAACATTGTCTATTATACAATGTTATTCGTCTAGATGCAAGCATCTTTTTGTTTGCATCTGCTTTTCTCTACTTTTGCTATTATACATGGCACTTTAAAGAATTTCAAGTTTTCATCTAGCAGAATTCATTTTACAGTTTCTGGATTTCAGTTTTGATGATTTTACATTACTATAGAAGAAACTCGTCAAAATATGAAACAATCATTTTGTTCATTATATAAATGCAAACAAAAACCCCAAGGGAAAATCCCTCGGGGTTTTTTATATCAGTTAAGATTACTCAACGATAGTAGCAACTACGCCGTAACCTACTGTACGTCCACCTTCACGAATAGAGAATTTAGTTCCCTCTTCGATAGCGATTGGAGCGATAAGTTCGATAGTCATTTCTACGTTGTCACCAGGCATTACCATTTCAGTACCTTCTGGTAATTGGATGATACCAGTTACGTCAGTTGTACGGAAGTAGAACTGTGGACGGTAGTTAGCGAAGAATGGAGTGTGACGTCCACCTTCTTCTTTAGATAATACGAAAACTTCAGCTTTGAATTTAGCGTGAGCTTTTACAGAACCGCTTTTTGCAAGTACTTGTCCACGTTGGATGTCTTCACGAGCAACCCCACGAAGTAAAGCACCGATGTTGTCACCAGCTTGAGCTTGGTCAAGAAGTTTACGGAACATTTCTACACCAGTTACAGTTGTAGAAGCATTTTCTTCAGCAAGACCGATGATTTCTACAACGTCACCAACTTTAACGATACCGCGCTCAACACGACCAGTAGCAACTGTACCACGACCTGTGATAGAGAATACATCCTCTACAGGCATTAAGAATGGTTTGTCAGTTTCACGTTCTGGAGTTGGGATGTAAGCATCAACTTCAGCCATTAATTCAATGATTTTTGCTTCCCAATCAGCTTCTCCTTGAAGAGCTTTAAGAGCAGAACCTTTGATTACAGGAATGTCGTCGCCTGGGAATCCGTATTCAGATAATAGGTCGCGAACTTCCATTTCTACTAATTCTAATAATTCTTCGTCGTCTACCATGTCGCATTTGTTTAAGAATACAACGATGTAAGGTACACCTACTTGACGAGAAAGAAGGATGTGCTCACGAGTTTGAGGCATTGGGCCATCAGCAGCAGATACTACTAAGATACCGCCGTCCATTTGAGCAGCACCAGTGATCATGTTTTTAACATAGTCAGCGTGACCTGGGCAGTCAACGTGTGCATAGTGACGAGTTTCAGTTTCGTACTCAACGTGTGCAGTTGAGATTGTGATACCGCGCTCTCTTTCTTCTGGAGCAGCATCGATTTGATCGTATCCGCGTGCTTCAGCACCACCAGCTTTTGCAAGAACTGTAGTGATCGCAGCAGTTAATGTAGTTTTACCATGGTCAACGTGGCCGATTGTACCGATGTTAACATGGGGTTTAGAACGTTCGAATTTAGCTTTAGCCATTCTAAATTCCTCCTTAGTTTATATAGGTTATTTTATATTTAGTCTAGAAAGCGAAACTTGCGTCCCACTTTCTAAGCTTACATAAGTAGTTATACTTGAACAATCGATAAAAATCAATTATTCACCTTTATTTTTTTTGATAATTTCTTCAGAAACAGACTTTGGTACTTCTTCATAGTGGTCAAACACCATAGAGAATGTTCCGCGTCCTTGAGTGTTAGAACGTAATGACGTTGCATAACCGAACATTTCAGAAAGTGGAACCATAGCGCGAACAACTTGAGCGTTACCGCGAGCTTCCATACCTTCTACACGTCCACGACGAGATGTTACGTCACCCATAATGTCACCCATGTACTCTTCAGGAATTACAACTTCAACTTTCATCATTGGCTCAAGGATTACTGGGTTACATTTAGAAACCGCAGCTTTAAGTGCCATAGATGCAGCGATTTTGAACGCCATCTCAGATGAATCGACATCATGGTAAGATCCGTCAACTAATGCAGCTTTAATGTCTACTACTGGATATCCAGCAAGTACACCATTTTTAAGTGCATCTTCAAGACCTGCGCCTACAGCTGGGATGTATTCACGTGGAACAACACCACCGACGATCTTGTTTTCGAATTCGAATCCTTTACCTTCTTCGTTAGGTTCAAACTCAATCCAAACGTGTCCGAATTGTCCACGTCCACCAGATTGACGAGCGAACTTACCTTCAACTTTCGCAGCAGAGCGGAAAGTCTCACGGTATGCTACCTGAGGAGCACCAACGTTTGCTTCAACTTTGAACTCACGGCGCATACGGTCAACGATGATATCAAGGTGAAGTTCACCCATACCAGCGATGATTGTTTGGCCAGTTTCTTGGTCAGTGTGAGCGCGGAATGTTGGATCTTCTTCAGAAAGCTTAGCTAATGCTGTACCCATTTTATCTTGGTCAGCTTTAGATTTTGGTTCGATAGCTACAGAGATAACTGGCTCTGGGAATTCCATAGACTCAAGGATAACAAGGCTCTTCTCGTCACAAAGAGTATCACCAGTAGTAGTATCTTTTAAACCTACAGCAGCAGCGATGTCACCAGCGTAAACTGTTGAGATCTCTTCACGGCTGTTAGCGTGCATTTGTAGGATACGACCTACACGCTCACGCTTACCTTTAGTTGAGTTTTTCACGTATGATCCAGAGTTTAACACACCAGAGTACACACGGAAGAACGTTAACTTACCAACATAAGGGTCAGTCATGATTTTGAATGCTAATGCTGAGAAAGGCTCTTCATCGCTAGACTTACGTTCTACTTCTTCATCTGTATCAGGAACGATACCTTTAATAGCAGGTACGTCTAATGGAGATGGTAGGTAGTCGATAACTGCGTCTAACAGAATTTGAACACCTTTGTTTTTGAATGCAGAACCACAGATTACTGGGAAGAATTCTACAGAAGTTGTAGCCTTACGGATACCAGCTTTAAGCTCTTCTACAGTGATTTCTTCACCTTCTAGGTACTTCATCATCATTTCTTCATCTAGCTCAGCTACCGCTTCGATAAGTTTTCCACGGTATTCTTCAGCTAGTTCTTTGTGCTCTTCAGGAATCTCAACACGTTGAATGTCTGTTCCTAAATCGTTACCGTACATGTAAGCACATTCTTCAACAAGGTCAATGATACCATTGAACTCATCTTCAGCACCGATTGGTAACTGAATTGGATGTGCGTTTGCTTGTAAACGATCGTGGATTGTTCCTACAGAGTATAAGAAGTCCGCACCAATCTTATCCATTTTGTTAACGAATACGATACGAGGTACGCCATAAGTAGTAGCCTGACGCCAAACAGTTTCTGTTTGTGGTTCAACACCAGATTGTGCATCAAGTACTGCTACCGCGCCATCAAGTACGCGTAAAGAACGTTCTACTTCTACTGTGAAGTCTACGTGACCTGGAGTGTCAATGATGTTTACACGGTGACCTTTCCATTGTGCTGTAGTTGCAGCAGAAGTAATTGTGATACCACGCTCTTGCTCTTGCTCCATCCAGTCCATCTGAGATGCACCTTCGTGAGTTTCACCGATTTTATGAATACGTCCTGTGTAGTACAGAATACGCTCAGTAGCTGTTGTTTTACCAGCATCGATGTGAGCCATGATACCAATATTACGAGTGTTTTCTAAAGAGAACTCTCTTCCCATTTGGTGTCTTGCTCCTTCCATATATGGATTGGATTTTTTATTTTAAGTAGCAAAAAAGCCACTTTATATTGTTACATATGTCAGTATGTCCAGTACTCTCATTATGTAAAACGAGCGCCATTGAAAGGGAGAGGCATTCTCCCTCTCCACACTTCCATAAGCGACAAATAAAGCGGTCTATGCTTACATTTATTTTACGTTGTATCCTACCAACGGTAATGAGCAAATGCTTTGTTAGCTTCTGCCATTTTATGAGTGTCTTCACGTTTCTTAACAGATGCACCAGCGTTGTTAGCTGCATCTAAGATTTCGTTAGCAAGACGCTCTTCCATAGTTTTTTCACCACGAAGACGAGCGTAGTTTACTAACCAACGAAGACCTAAAGTTGTACGGCGTTCTGGACGAACCTCAACTGGAACTTGGTAGTTAGCACCACCAACACGACGAGCGCGTACTTCAAGAACAGGCATAATGTTCTTAAGAGCTTGCTCGAATACTTCCATTGGCTCTTTACCAGTACGTTCGCTTACGATATCGAACGCATTATAAAGAATTGTTTGAGATTTACCTTTTTTACCGTCAACCATCATTTTGTTGATAAGGCGTGTTACTAGCTTTGAATTGTACATTGGATCTGGTAACACGTCACGTTTTGCAACAGGTCCTTTACGAGGCATATTGAGTTCCTCCTTTCATTAAAAAGTTATTATTTCTTAGCCGCTTTTGGCTTTTTAGTACCGTATTTAGAACGGCCTTGCATACGCTTGTCAACACCAGCTGTATCAAGCGCACCACGAACGATGTGGTAACGTACCCCTGGTAAGTCTTTTACACGACCACCGCGAATTAATACTACGCTGTGCTCTTGTAAGTTGTGACCGATACCTGGGATGTATGCTGTTACCTCAATACCATTTGTTAAACGAACACGAGCATATTTACGTAACGCTGAGTTTGGTTTCTTTGGAGTCATTGTACCAACACGAGTACATACACCACGTTTTTGAGGTGCAGAGATATCAGTTGATTTTTTCTTTAAAGAGTTAAAACCTTTGTTTAACGCAGGTGATTTAGATTTCCATACTTTATCAGTACGACCATTTCTCACTAATTGGTTAATAGTAGGCATTTGATTATCCTCCCTTCGCATGTTTGTATGACCACATATCCAGGTGGTTCATTATTAGTTGAAAACAAAGTTTTTGCAAGGGAGAGCAAATGCTCTCTCCTCACAAAAACAGTTTTAACTTATTATTCCTATTGCTGAAGCTCCCACTTGAATCCCCGCAACTTTTCCAAGTTTACGAACTGATTCAACTTTTGTTATGGGTATGTTATGTTGCAATGCAGTACGAATGATAACATGGGTTAACCGCATATCAGCATCTTCTGCAATGACAACTTCTTTAACTATACCATTTTTGATTGCTTCCAATGTGCGTTTATGACCAACGACCACATTTTCAGCATTTGACACTTTTTGATAAGACATATAAATATCCTCCAAAGCATCGTTCAGGAGCAACCTTGCTTATAGTAACATTTTGACTCATACAATGTCAACTAGGATTAACTGTTTTTATACAAAATTTACGACGGAAAATTTTACTGTTCCACATAAACTTCATCGTTTTCTACATTCATGTCATCTTGTGTTGTTTTAACAAGATCCACTTTGCGATAACGATTCATACCTGTTCCAGCAGGAACAAGTTTACCGATAATAACATTTTCTTTCAATCCTAGAAGCTCATCACGTTTACCCTTAATTGCTGCATCAGTTAAGACACGAGTTGTTTCTTGGAACGATGCTGCAGATAAGAATGAATCTGTTTCAAGTGAAGCTTTTGTAATACCAAGTAGAACAGGTCTAGCTGTTGCTGGTTGTTTACCTTGTAGTAACACCTTCGCATTAGCATCAGTAAACTGATGGATATCTAGTAATGTTCCTGGTAATACATCTGTTTCACCTGCATCACTTACACGAACTTTACGTAACATTTGGCGTACCATTACTTCTACGTGTTTGTCACCAATTTCTACCCCTTGCATACGGTATACTTTTTGAACTTCACGTAATAAGTATTCTTGAACTGCCGTAATGTCCGTTACTTTTAGTAATTCTTTCGGATCAATAGAACCTTCTGTTAACTCTTTACCGTGGCTAATTTGCTGTCCTGGAATTACTTTCAGACGAGCACCGTAAGGAATAGCATACGTACGAGTTTCAACTTCACCCTGTACAACTACTTCTTGACGATCTTTAACATCGTTGATCGCTGCGATAACACCGTCGATTTCACTGATAACTGCCTGACCTTTCGGATTACGAGCTTCGAAGATCTCTTGGATACGAGGTAAACCTTGAGTGATATCATCTCCGGCAACCCCACCTGTATGGAACGTACGCATCGTTAACTGTGTACCTGGCTCACCGATAGATTGAGCTGCGATAATACCTACCGCTTCCCCTACCTCTACGTCTGTTCCAGTTGCTAAGTTACGACCGTAACACTTCTTACATACACCGTGGCGAGTGTTACACGTGAACGCTGAACGAATGTTTACAGTTTCAACACCCGAATTTTCAACGATATGAGCGATATCTTCAGTAATTAATTGATTTTCAGCAACTAATACTTCACCTGTTTCAGGATGTTTTACAGTTTTTCTTGCAAAACGTCCAACAAGACGATCATATAATGACTCGATAACTTCATTACCCTCTTTAATCGCACCAATTAATAAACCGCGATCTGTTCCACAATCATCTTCACGAACGATTACATCTTGTGCAACGTCAACAAGACGACGTGTTAAGTAACCAGAATCGGCAGTTTTCAGTGCTGTATCGGCAAGACCTTTACGCGCACCATGCGTAGAGATGAAGTACTCAAGTACTGTTAAACCTTCACGGAAACTTGATTTGATTGGAAGTTCGATGATACGACCAGATGGATTGGCCATCAGACCACGCATACCAGCAAGCTGAGTAAAGTTCGATGCGTTACCACGGGCACCGGAATCACTCATCATGAAGATTGGGTTGCGTTTATTCAAGGATTTCATCAGTTTTCCTTGGATAACATCTTTTGCATTACTCCAAATAGAGATAACGCGATCGTAACGTTCTTCTTCCGTGATTAAACCGCGACGGAATTGTTTAATTACATTATCTACTTTTGCTTGTGCTTCGTGGAGAATTTCATCTTTTTCACCTAATACAAGAATGTCAGATACCCCAACTGTAATACCAGCTTTTGTAGAGTACTTGAATCCTAAGTTTTTCATACGGTCAAGCATGCGAGACGTTTCTGTAATTTTGAAACGTTTAAACACTTCCGCAATGATGTTACCAAGGATTTTCTTGCTGAATGGCGCCACTTCTTCGCGACTAGCAATAATCTCTTTAATGTTCGCACCTTTTTCAACGAAATATTTCGCTGGTGTTTCTTTTTCAAGGTTTGAATTTGTTGGTTCATTAATATAAGGGAACGACTCTGGTAAGATTTCGTTAAATATTAATTTACCAACTGTTGTTAATAGAAGCATACTCTTTTGTTCTTCAGTAAATGTTGCGTTGTTTACTGCGCTTGCAGCTACTGCAACACGTGTATGAAGATGTACATATCCATTTTGGTATGCAAGTAATGCCTCGTTCGCATCTTTGAAGACCATACCTTCACCGATTGCACCTTCACGCTCAAGTGTTAAGTAGTAGTTACCTAATACCATATCCTGAGATGGAGTAACAACTGGTTTACCGTCTTTCGGGTTCAAGATGTTTTGTGCCGCTAACATAAGAAGACGAGCTTCTGCTTGTGCTTCTGATGATAAAGGTACGTGAACGGCCATTTGGTCACCGTCAAAGTCCGCGTTGTATGCAGTACATACAAGTGGGTGAAGACGGATTGCGCGACCTTCTACTAATGTAGGTTCAAACGCCTGAATACCAAGACGGTGAAGTGTTGGTGCGCGGTTTAGAAGTACTGGATGTTCTTTAATCACAGATTCTAAAACGTCCCAAACTTCAGGTTGTACACGCTCGATTTTACGTTTCGCACTCTTAATGTTGTGTGCTAATCCTTTTTCAACTAACTCTTTCATTACGAAAGGTTTGAACAGTTCAAGCGCCATCTCTTTTGGTAATCCACATTGGTACATCTTTAAGTTCGGTCCTACAACGATTACAGAACGACCAGAGTAGTCAACACGTTTACCTAATAAGTTTTGACGGAAGCGTCCTTGTTTACCTTTAAGCATGTGAGATAGTGATTTTAATGGACGGTTACCTGGTCCAGTAACTGGACGGCCACGACGACCATTATCGATTAATGCGTCTACAGCTTCTTGTAACATACGTTTTTCGTTCTGAACGATAATGCTTGGTGCACCTAAGTCCAATAGACGTTTTAAACGGTTGTTACGGTTAATTACACGACGGTATAAGTCGTTTAAGTCAGAAGTAGCAAAACGTCCACCATCTAACTGTACCATTGGGCGTAGTTCTGGTGGGATTACTGGTAGAACATCTAAGATCATCCAAGATGGCTCATTTCCAGAGTTACGGAATGCTTCTAATACTTCTAGACGTTTAATAGCACGAGTACGGCGTTGTCCTTGTGCTGTTTTTAATTCTTCTTTTAAGAAGTCTACTTCTTTATCTAAATCGATGTCTTGTAATAGCTTTTTAATCGCTTCTGCACCCATAGCAGCTTGGAATGTGCTACCATATCGATCACGATATGCACGGTATTCTTTTTCAGAAAGTAATTGCTTCTTATCAAGTGGTGTATCTCCACTTTCTGTTACAACATAAGAAGCGAAATAAATTACTTCTTCAAGCGCGCGAGGGGACATGTCTAAGACAAGTCCCATGCGGCTCGGGATACCTTTGAAATACCAAATATGAGATACAGGAGCAGCTAATTCGATATGACCCATACGTTCACGACGCACTTTCGCACGCGTTACTTCAACGCCACATCGATCACAAACTACACCTTTATAACGTACACGTTTGTATTTTCCGCAATGACATTCCCAGTCCTTTTGTGGTCCGAAAATACGCTCACAGAACAAGCCATCTTTTTCAGGCTTTAACGTACGATAGTTAATTGTTTCTGGTTTCTTAACTTCACCGTATGACCAAGAACGAATCTTGTCAGGTGAAGCAAGTCCAATCTTCATATATTCAAAGTTATTTACATCTATCAAGGGGCCTACCTCCCTTTTAGTCTACAGGTTATCCCAATTATTCCTTAGTTGTCTCAACTTCGACATTCAATTTGTCTGCTGATTGATGATCATCGTCATCTTCCGTATCACGCATTTCAATTTCTGTATCGTCGCTAGACATCATTTTAACGTCCATACCTAAACTTTGCAGCTCTTTAATCAATACTTTGAATGATTCAGGAACGCCTGGTTCTGGAACATTTTCGCCTTTAACAATTGCTTCATACGTCTTAACACGTCCAACAACATCATCAGACTTCACTGTTAAGATTTCTTGAAGAGTATAAGCAGCACCATAAGCTTCAAGTGCCCAAACCTCCATCTCACCGAAACGCTGTCCACCGAACTGAGCTTTACCTCCAAGAGGCTGCTGCGTTACAAGTGAGTATGGTCCAGTAGAACGAGCATGAAGTTTATCGTCAACCATGTGCGCAAGTTTGATCATATACATGACACCAACAGATACACGGTTATCGAATGGTTCACCAGTACGTCCGTCATACAGGATTGTTTTCGCGTCATTTGCCATACCAGCTTCTTCAATTGTGCCCCAAACATCTTCCTCACGAGCACCATCGAATACTGGTGTTGCAATGTGAATGCCAAGGTATCTTGCTGCCATACCAAGATGAAGCTCTAATACCTGACCGATATTCATACGAGATGGTACCCCTAATGGGTTTAACATGATATCGATTGGCGTACCGTCTGGTAAGTAAGGCATATCTTCTTCTGGTAAAATACGAGAGATAACACCTTTGTTACCGTGACGTCCGGCCATCTTGTCACCTTCAGAAATTTTACGTTTTTGAACGATATATGCACGCACAAGTTGATTCACGCCTGGTGGCAATTCGTCGCCATCTTCACGGTTGAATACTTTTACGTCTAAGATAATACCGCCACCACCGTGTGGTACACGTAGTGATGTATCACGTACTTCACGCGCTTTTTCTCCAAAGATAGCATGTAATAGACGTTCTTCAGCTGTTAATTCTGTTACACCTTTAGGTGTTACTTTACCAACAAGTAAATCTCCATCTTTTACTTCCGCACCAACGCGAATGATACCGCGCTCGTCAAGGTTGCGTAATGCATCTTCCCCAACGTTTGGAATGTCACGTGTAATTTCTTCTGGTCCAAGCTTCGTATCACGAGCTTCTGACTCATATTCTTCAATATGAATAGAAGTGTACACATCATCTTTTACAAGGCGCTCACTCATAATGATCGCATCCTCGTAGTTATAACCGTCCCAAGTCATGAAGCCAACAAGCACGTTACGTCCAAGTGCTAGTTCACCTAATTCCATAGAAGGACCATCCGCAAGGATTTCACCTTTTACAACTTCATTTCCAACACTTACGATTGGACGTTGGTTGTAGCAAGTTCCTTGGTTAGAACGAATGAATTTTTGCATTTTGTAGCGATCTAAGTCGCCTTTTATTGTTTGACCGTCAACTTCTACATAGCGACGTACCCAAACTTCACGTGCTTCTACTCGTTCAACAACACCAGGGTGTTTACAGATTACTGCAGCACCTGAGTCTTTTGCTGATACGTACTCCATACCTGTACCTACAATCGGAGATTCCGGATTCATTAACGGAACCGCCTGACGTTGCATGTTCGCTCCCATAAGTGCGCGGTTAGAGTCATCGTTTTCTAAGAACGGAATACAAGCTGTCGCTGCCGACACTACTTGTTTTGGTGATACATCCATGTAGTCGATGCGTTCTTTATTTGTGACAATGTTTTCACCACGGAAACGAGCTACGATATCTTCATCAAGGAATTCTCCTTCTTCAGATAATTTCATATTCGCTTGGGCTACAACATAATTATCTTCTTCATCTGCTGTTAAATAATCAACATGCCCTGTTACAAGACCAGTTTCTGGGTCAACACGACGGTATGGTGTTTCAATGAAACCAAACTCATTTACTTTCGCGAACGAAGATAATGAGTTAATCAAACCGATGTTTGGTCCCTCTGGTGTTTCAATCGGACACATACGACCATAGTGAGAGTAGTGAACGTCACGTACTTCAAAGCCTGCGCGCTCACGCGTTAAACCACCAGGTCCTAATGCAGATAATCTTCGTTTGTGAGTTAACTCTGCTAACGGATTTGTTTGGTCCATGAACTGAGATAACTGAGAACTTCCGAAGAACTCTTTAATAGATGCAATAACAGGACGAATATTAATTAATGCCTGTGGTGTAATTGCATTTGTATCTTGGATCGACATTCTCTCACGAACAACACGTTCCATACGAGAAAGACCGATACGGAATTGATTTTGTAATAGTTCTCCAACAGAACGCAGACGACGGTTTCCTAAGTGGTCGATATCATCTGTATCCCCTACTTTATATAGTAGGTTGAAGAAGTAACTGATAGAAGCAAGGATATCACCTGGTGTGATGTGTTTTACATCGCGAGTAATATTTGCATTACCAATTACGTTAATTACGCGCTCGCCTTCTGACTCAGGAGCATAAATCTTAATAGATTGCAGCTCAACATCGCCTTCTACCACTCCACCCATTGGTTTCGCTGTTTTGAATCCAATGTTTTTCTCTAAGTAAGGTAAAATGCGATCAAGTGTACGACGATCTAAGATTGTTCCTTCTGCCGCTAAAATTTCACCAGTTTCTGGATCCACTAATGTTTCAGCTAAACGTTGATTAAACAATCTGTTTTTAATGTGTAACTTTTTGTTGATCTTGTAGCGACCTACATTTGCTAAATCGTAGCGCTTTGGATCAAAGAAACGAGACACAAGTAAGCTCTTAGCATTTTCTACTGTTGGTGGTTCACCAGGACGTAGGCGCTCATAAATTTCAAGCAATGCTTTTTCTGTGCTATCTGTGTTGTCTTTTTCTAATGTGTTGCTTAAGTATTCGTTATCACCTAAAAGCTCGGTGATTTCTTGATCAGAGCCAAACCCTAATGCGCGTAACAAAACAGTTACAGGAAGTTTACGCGTACGGTCAATACGCACATATACAACATCCTTAGCATCTGTCTCATACTCTAACCAAGCTCCGCGGTTTGGAATTACAGTAGCAGTAAAACCACGTTTTCCGTTTTTATCCACTTTGCCACTATAGTATACGCTTGGAGAGCGAACTAACTGGGAAACGATAACACGTTCTGCACCGTTAATTACGAATGTTCCAGTCTCTGTCATGAGTGGGAAATCTCCCATGAACACATCTTGTTCTTTTACTTCACCAGTTTCCTTGTTGATTAGACGCACTTTTACACGAAGTGGTGCTGCATACGTCACATCACGCTCTTTGCATTCGTCTACAGAGTATTTAGGTTCACCTAAGCTGTAGTCGATAAATTCAAGCGATAGATTTCCCGTAAAGTCTTCAATCGGAGAAATGTCTTGGAACATTTCTCGCAAACCCTCATCAAGAAACCACTGATAAGAAGAGGTTTGAATTTCGATAAGATTTGGTAACTCTAATACTTCACTAATACGGGCATAACTTCTTCGTTGGCGGTGGCGTCCGTATTGAACTAGTTGACCTGTCAACTGCTTCACCCCTCAAATCATGAGTATTATAAATGCACAAAAAAATTTGTGCAAAATCACAAATAAATACAACTACTGCTATTTAGCGTAGTCTTTTTTCTCTTAAAGATAAATACGTTGAGTCTTTCTACCTGTTCAAAAAAGAAAAATGGCTTCTATAAGAAAACCATCATTCTGTTTCATAATCTGCTGATTTTACTATCTTTTCCAAGAGAAACAAAAATATACATCTTTCTCAACGCAGAAAATCATATATTGGCATTGTATAATGTTAACATAGCCAAAAATAACCGTCAACGTTTTTTTGATTTTATGATATAATATCCTTTTTTCTTTTCTACAACTTCGACTTCAGAAAACACTTCTTCTAGTTTCTTCAGCGCAGATGGTGCACCTTGTTTCTTTTGAATAACAATCCACAACTCTCCACCTGGAACTAAATGTTCTACAGCTTTTTCTAAAATCTCATGCACGATATCTTTACCTGCACGAATTGGAGGATTAGATAGAATAGCAGCATACATACCATCTACATTTTCATAGACGCTACTTTGAAAAATGTGCACATTTCCAATTCTATTGTTAGCGGCATTTTCTTTTGCAAGCTCAAGTGCCCTTTCATTCACATCCACCATGTGAACTTTACGGTCTTGAAACTCTTTCGCCAACGATAAACCAATTGGTCCATATCCACAACCTACGTCTAATATGTCACCTTTAATATCTGGCACTTGAAACGCTTCAATTAAAAGACGAGAACCAAAGTCCACTTCGTTTTTCGAGAACACCCCACGGTCAGATAAGAAAGTAAATTGAGATCCACGAAGCGTAAATTCCCATCGCTTACGATCACTTTTACTAGAAGGGTCGTTAGAAAAATAATGGTCTGCCATATGGCCACCTCTTTTCTTTACAGTTAAAAAAAAAGCTCGCATGAGAGCGAGCTTTTTTTAAAGCATCAAAAGTTAATTACTTAACTTCTACAGCAGCGCCAACTTCTTCAAGTTTAGCTTTGATTTCTTCAGCTTCTTCTTTAGCAGCAGCTTCTTTGATTACTTTTGGAGTGTTGTCAACTAATTCTTTAGCTTCTTTTAAGCCAAGACCAGTGATTTCACGAACAACTTTGATAACTTTGATTTTTTGTGCACCAGCGCTAGTTAGTTCCACATCAAATTCAGTTTTCTCAGCAGCAGCTTCTCCAGCGCCACCAGCAACAGCTACAGGAGCAGCAGCAGTTACGCCGAATTCTTCCTCGATAGCTTTTACTAAGTCGTTAAGTTCTAATACAGTCATAGATTTAACTGCTTCAATGATTTGTTCTTTAGTCATTGTAAATATCCTCCCTTAAATAGGTTTGTATTGTTTTATCGATAATACGTAATTATCTTTTAAAAAATTAAGCGCCTTGCTCTTCCTTTTGGTCTGCAACTGCTTTAGTAGCAAGTGCAAGGTTACGGATTGGAGCTTGAAGAACGCTAAGAAGCATAGAAAGTAAGCCTTCACGTGATGGAAGAGTAGCGATAGCTTTAACCTCATCAAGTGTTACAAGTTTACCTTCGATTACGCCCGCTTTAATTTCTAAAGCTTCATGATCTTTAGCGAAGTCGTTTAATACTTTCGCAGGAGCAACTACATCCTCGTTACTGAACGCGATTGCGTTTGGTCCTGTTAAGAATTCATTTAACTCAGCCATTTCAGCAGATTCTGCAGCACGACGAGTTAGAGAGTTTTTGTAAACTTTGAACTCAACGCCAGCTTCACGTAATTGCTTACGTAATTCTGTTGCTTCAGAAACTGTTAAACCACGGTAGTCAACAACGATTGTAGATTTACTAGCGCGAAGTTTGTCCGCGATTTCAGTTACAACTTGTTGTTTAGTTTCGATTACTTTGCTCATGTTATTACACCTCCTGTAGATTATATAGAAGATGTACCGAAAGTGCACTAAAAACCTCCATGCCCAACTTGTAGACATGGAGGCATATAGTCACAGAAAAAAATTCCGCTTCGTATATTAACACCTAGGTAGGAAATTAAGTCTATTGACACCTACTGTCTACGGTACACTAATTAAATTCACAACATAAATGATTATATTAAAACTTCTTTATGAAGTCAACTTCCAAAATTTACGCTAATGTAGAAACGTCTACACGTACGCCAGGTCCCATTGTAGAAGCAACTGTTACGTTCTTCATGTAAGTACCTTTTGCAGCAGCTGGCTTAACTTTTTGTAAAGTGTCAGCGATTGTTCTGAAGTTTTCTACTAATTTAGCATCTTCGAAAGATACTTTACCGATTGGAACGTGGATGTTACCAGCTTTATCAACGCGGTATTCAACTTTACCAGCTTTGATTTCGTTAACAGCTTTAGTTACATCGAAAGTAACTGTTCCAGTTTTAGGGTTTGGCATTAAACCTTTAGGTCCTAATACGCGACCAAGTTTACCAACTTCACCCATCATATCAGGAGTTGCTACTACTACATCGAAATCGAACCAACCTTGTTGGATTTTACCGATGTAATCAGCATCGCCTACGAAGTCAGCTCCAGCAGCTTCAGCTTCTTTAGCTTTTTCACCTTTAGCGAATACTAATACACGTTGCACTTTACCAGTACCGTGTGGAAGAACAACTGCACCACGGATTTGTTGGTCAGCTTTCTTAGGGTCAACACCTAAACGGAATGCAGCTTCTACAGTTGCATCAAATTTAGCTGTGTTTGTTTTCTTTACTAATTCTACTGCTTCTGTTGCAGAGTAAGCAGCTGCACGATCAACAAGCTTTGCAGCTTCTACGTACTTTTTACCTCTTTTAGCCATTTTTATTTCCTCCTCGAATGTGGTTTTAGCGGAATAACCTCCCACGTTTACGCTTATTTTCAGGTATAACCTGAGGATGCGCGCCACCCATTTATTTAAAAACGATAATCATTTACGATAATAAAGGTTGCGAATTGGAATTCCAGACCCGCAACCTTTTTTAAAAAACAAATCGAATTAGTCTTCGATAACGATGCCCATACTGCGTGCAGTACCTTCAACCATACGCATTGCAGCTTCTACGCTAGCAGCGTTTAGGTCAGGCATTTTAGTTTCAGCGATTTCGCGTACTTTATCACGCTTAACAGTTGCCACTTTATTACGGTTTGGTTCACCAGAACCAGACTCAATACCAGCTACTTTCTTAAGAAGAACAGCAGCAGGAGGAGTTTTAGTAATGAAAGTGAATGAACGGTCCTCAAATACCGTAATTTCAACAGGGATGATAAGACCAGCTTGATCTGCTGTACGAGCGTTAAACTCTTTACAGAAGCCCATGATGTTAACACCTGCTTGTCCTAATGCTGGACCAACTGGTGGAGCTGGGTTAGCTTTACCTGCAGGAATTTGAAGCTTTACCATTTTAATTACCTTTTTAGCCACGAGACACACCTCCTTAAGTCCGTGATGTGGTCAATTGGACAGTGATTTGCCCTCCCACGTCATATTTTATCTCTAAGGATAAAATCTTTCAAAAAACGTCTCCGATAACGAAGACGTACTGACTTAAAAGATATTATCACTTTTTACAATTCATTTCAAGTTTCATTTTATAATTTTTCAATTTGATGGAAGTCAAGTTCAACTGGAGTCTCGCGACCAAACATGTCCACAAGCACGCTAACCTTCTTCTTCTCCACATCAATTTCTTCGATAGCACCTGTATAATCTGCGAATGGCCCCTCATTTACACGTACTGTCTCATGAAGTTCAAAGTCGAAATCAACCACCTCGTTGTCCATTCCCATATGTTTCATAATGGTAACAACTTCCTCTTCTAATAGAGGTGATGGTTTAGATCCAGAACCAGAAGAACCAACGAACCCAGTTACACCTGGTGTGTTACGTACAACATACCAAGAGTCATCAGTCATGATTAATTCTACTAATACATAACCTGGGAACACTTTTCTTTTCATTAATTTTTCTTTACCATTTTTCATTTCTACTTCTACTTCTTCCGGGACAACAACACGGAAAATTTTATCTTGCATACCCATTGATTCTACACGTTTCTCTAGGTTTGCTTTTACTTTATTTTCATATCCAGAATAAGTATGGACAACATACCAACTTTTTTCCATTCATTTAGGACGAGCGTCCTTCCCTCCCTGACGTACATTTTTTTGCGCAAATGAAAAAACCCGTTCACCGGGCTTTTACACAGTTCTTATAAATAACATTATATCATGGATAAGTGCTTCTTATTCAAGAATTAACCAAGAATTAACCGAATTAAAGAAGAAATGCCCATATCAACAACTGCGAAGAAAATCGCAAAGAAGACAACTGTAGCGATAACAGTCGCTGTTGAACGGAGTAATTCATCTTTTTTAGGCCAACTTACTTTTTTCATTTCGCGACCTACATCGCCGAAAAAGTTCGTTAAACGCATCTACGGGACCTCCAGTGTATTATTTCAATTATTTATTTTGTTTCCTTGTGAACTGTATGCTGATTGCATGTTTTACAAAATTTCTTTATTTCAAGTCGCTCTACTGAGCTCGTATCTTTCATCGTAGAGTAGTTTCGATTTTTACACTCTTCACATGAGAGTACAACTTTTTTCCTCATTAGTTACACCAACCTTGTAACATTATGTCCCTAAAAATGTATCATACAATAAAAGACAATGTCAATGTCATGCCTTTTGTACTCCCTACAAAAAGAAAACAGGTGATTTTTACACCTGTAGTACTTGTTATGAATTTAAAGTGGTACTCTCTCGCATTTCCATATATCGTTCCAATTTCCGCTTCACCCTCTGTAAAGCGTTATCAATAGATTTCACATGTCTATTTAACTGTTCCGAAATCTCTTGATAAGAACGGCCGTCTAGATATAAAGAAAGCACTTTTCTTTCTAAATCGCTTAATAATTCAGATATTTTAGATTCTATGTCTGTATATTCTTCCTGACTTATAATCATTTCTTCAGGATCAGTTACCTTCGCTTCCGAAATAACATCTAATAATGTCCGATCAGATTCCTCGTCATAAATCGGTTTATCTAAAGACACATATGAATTTAACGGAATATGCTTTTGCCTGGTTGCTGTTTTAATAGCGGTAATAATTTGTCGAGTGATACACAGTTCAGCAAATGCTTTGAATGAAGACAGCTTGTCCTCCTTATAATCACGAATCGCTTTAAACAATCCAATCATACCTTCTTGAACAATATCTTCTCGATCGGCACCCACTAAGAAATAAGATCTCGATTTCGCGCGAACAAAGTTCTTATATTTGTGAATCAAATATTCTAGAGCGTCAGTATTACCTTTTCGAACTAACTCAACGATTGCCTCATCTTCTAAATCACGAAATGTAACGTCGCCTACACTTACGAAGCCTGCTTCCACCTTGATCCCTCCGACCGCTATTTATTTAGCAATATTATACAGTAAAAAGACAAAGAGCGTCAATGCTTCAACGCTCTCCTCTTCTTAATTTTTCTAACTTTTCTGTAATATCTTTACTAAATATCTTTCGCATGGCGGGTTGCTTTTCTTTTGTGTCTTGTGTACGCCTTCTTACTTGTTGCTCCATCGCTTGTACTTCCAACTCTAATTCCCGCGCAGATTTCCGGAGCGCACCTTGAGCAAATATAACCCATTGTTCCGTATAATCAGAAGTCGCAACATATATTTGCGTATTTATATTTCTAAGTTCAATCGCAAGTTGCTCTATCTTTTCATCTGCCGTTTGATTCTTCCTCGTGAATATAACTTCCACACGCGATTGTTTCATCTTTTTTTCAATACCGTGGACTGTATACGCATCAAAAACTATCATTACCTTTGTCCCTGTATAACCTTGGTAATCCGCCATCTTATCAATCAGTGCATCTCTTGATGACTGCAAATCTACATCCCGTAGTTTCTTCAAGTCTCCCCAAGCTCCAATAATGTTGTAACCGTCAACGATTAAAATATCGTTCATTTTTTATTTACCAATTTCGTTACGTTTACGATATACCTCATACATTAACAAACTTGCGGCCACTGAAGCATTTAAGGATGTAACTTTACCAACCATCGGTAAAGTAATTAAGAAATCACATTTTTCACCAATAATACGACTCATACCTTTTCCTTCACTTCCAATTACTAATCCAATTGGCATTTTACCATCTAAATTACGATAATCCGTTTTCCCTTTTGCATCTGTACCAGCAATCCAAAGTCCACGTTCTTTTAATTCATCGATTGTACGAGATAAATTCGTTACGCGTGCAACAGGAATATATTCAATTGCCCCAGTAGATGCTTTCGCAACTGATGCAGTAAGTCCCACAGCTCTTCTTTTCGGAATTATAATTCCATGAGCCCCTGTTGCGTCCGCAGTACGCATAATAGAACCTAGGTTATGCGGGTCTTCAATTTCATCTAGAATTAAGAAGAACGGATCTTCGTTACGCTTCTCTGCTACTTTAAATAGATCTTCTAGCTCCGCATATTGATATGCGGCCACTTGAGCAATTACACCTTGATGGTTCCCCTCAACTAATTGATCTAACTTCTTTTTTGGTGCATGTTGCAAAATAATTTTATTTTCTTTCGCTAGTGCTAGTACAATTTGTACTTGTCCTTTGGCAGCACCTTCTGCGATCCAAATTTTATTAATATCTCTCCCTGATCGTAACGCTTCAATTACAGGGTTACGTCCGATAATATATTCACTACTCATGATGATGTGCCCCCTTCCTTTTCTTCTAGAACAGCAATTGCCTTATATACAATTTCGTCTAATCTTTCACGATTATTTAATAAGTGATGATAGCCAATTAACGCTTCAAAGGCTGTACTATGTCGATATGTTTGTACATCTGTATTTTTCGGAACAGTACCTGAATTTGCATTACGCCCTCTTCTTAGTACTGCCTCTTCTTCCTCAGTTAAAAATGCTGTCTCTAATAAATGATAAACAACTTTCGCCTGTGCTTTTGCCGAAACAAAGCTTGTCCCTAATCGATGCAACTGATTAGGACGAACCTTCCCTTTTTGAAGTAGGTGATAGCGGATATATTGTTCATATACCGCATCACCCATATATGCTAACGCTAAGCTGTTTAATTGCTTTGCATCAATCATTCTTATCCTCTTTTCCATCTTGTACCTTGAGCGGTATCTTCTAAAATAATATTACGATCTTTTAAATCATCGCGAATTTGATCTGATAATGCAAAATCACGATTTTTACGAGCTTCAATACGTTTTTGAATAAGCGCCTCAATTTCTTCATCTAGTAACTCTTCTTGTGCTAATTCTAACCCTAAAATATCAAATAATGTTTCAAGTTGTTTTACGTATGCTTGAATTACCACTGTAGACGTATGTTCTTCCAGTAAATATTGATTTGCATGATTTGCTACATTATATAACTCAGTGATTGCATTAGCAGTATTGAAATCATCATTCATCGCTTCTTCAAATGCAGTTTGGAATTTTTCCAGATCAGCTAACCATTTCTCATTATGATCTGTTAAATCCGTACTACTTTCCATACGGTGTTTCAAATTACCGTAAGCTGTTTTAATTCTTTCCAGTCCGTTATTTGTGCTTTGTAATAACTCTTCACTGAAATTAATTGGGTGACGATAATGTACTGATAGCATAAAGAATCTAATTAACTGCGGATCATATTGCTTAATGATATCGTGAACTAAAATGAAGTTCCCAAGTGACTTAGACATTTTCTCATTATTAATATTAATATATCCATTGTGCATCCAATAACGTGCAAATGTTTTTCCTGTTAGCGCCTCAGACTGCGCAATTTCATTCTCATGATGAGGAAATGCCAAGTCTTGACCACCGGCGTGAATATCAATTGTGTCCCCTAAGTATTTACGCGCCATTGCCGAGCATTCGATATGCCAGCCTGGACGACCTTGACCCCAAGGGCTTTCCCAGAAGATTTCTCCTTCTTTCGCAGCTTTCCATAGTGCAAAATCAAGAGGGTCTTGTTTCTTTTCTCCTACTTCAATACGCGCACCGTGACGTAAGTCCGCGATCGGTTGATGTGATAACTTACCGTACCCTTCGAATTCCTTCGTTCTAAAGTACACATCCCCTTCTGATTCATATGCATATCCTTTATTCACAAGTTCTTGAATAAATTCAATAATAATATCCATATTTTCTGTTACACGCGGATGAACTGTTGCATGTTTGCAACCTAATGCCGTTACATCTTCAAAGTACGCTTCTACGAAACGGTCCGCAATTGTCGGCACATCTTCGCCTAACTCATTTGCTGCTTTAATTAATTTATCATCTACGTCAGTAAAGTTAGATACATACTGCACATCGTACCCTTTATATTCTAAATAACGGCGCACTGTATCAAATACCATAGGTGGTCTTGCGTTCCCGATGTGAATATAGTTATAAACTGTAGGTCCGCATACATACATCTTCACCTTATTTTCTTCTAATGGAATAAACTCTTCCTTTTGACGTGTTAACGTATTATAAATGTGAATAGTCATTTTTATCCTTCCTTTCTACCTTTACTTCAAGTTGTTTTTTCAATTTATCAAGTTCTACTTCCATGACCTTTAATTTATCAAAAATTGGGTCTGGAAGGTCGGAATGATTTAATTCCTGACCGATCTTTACTCCATTTTGAATAACGACTCGGCCAGGTATACCTACAACTGTAGAATGTGCAGGGACTTCTTTTAATACGACAGAACCTGCTCCAATTTTAGAATTCTCTCCAACTGTAATAGAACCTAGTACTTTAGCACCCGTTGCAATTAATACATTATCCTGGATTGTAGGGTGCCTCTTTCCCTTTTCTTTACCCGTACCACCTAATGTAACCCCTTGATAGATCGTTACATTGTCACCAATTTCGCACGTTTCTCCAATTACAACCCCCATTCCATGGTCAATGAAAAAACGACGACCAATTGTTGCTCCTGGATGAATCTCAATGCCAGTAAAGAAACGACTAACTTGTGAGATCCAACGTGCAATAAAGAAGAAATTCTTTTTATAAAAAGCATGTGCAATTCGATGGGCCCAAACTGCATGTAATCCAGAGTAAGTCAAAATGACTTCGAAATAACTTCTTGCCGCTGGATCCTGTTCAAAAACGACTTCAATATCTTCCCGAAGCCTCTTAAACATCGACGTTCCCTCCCCTTTATGGGCTGCTTTTTCGAGTGAACTAACTCCCTACTTATCCCCCTAAATCTTTATACACGTGGATAAAGATTATACTCACACCCAGTTTTACGGTATAAAAAAAGACGTCTCTGTCATATTGACAGAGACGCCTTATAAGCGCGGTTCCACTCTGTTTAGGCTAAAAAAGCCTCAAACTCATCTCTGATAACGGTGTACACCGCTTCTGCTTACTTTACGTCCTAGACGTTTCGCAAAACCATTTGCTGTTCAGCAGAAGACTCGAAGGGGCATTTCAAAAACCCGCTTATAAACCACTTCCAGCCTAAGGTGGTTCTCTCTGTAAAAAGCCTGATTTTCTACTTCTCCTTCTCGTCGCTTTTCCTTATTAGGTTTTAAGTATACTTATTATATTTCTAAACCTAGAAAATGTTAACCAATTACTTTTTGAAGACGATTTAAAACTTTTTCTTTTCCAAGAAGTGCAATAGCATTAGGAAGCTCTGGGCCGTGTGTTTGACCAGTAGTTGCAACACGGATTGGCATAAATAAGTTTTTACCTTTATGACCTGTTTCCTTTTGAACTGCCTTAATAGCCGCCTTAATTGCTGCCGGTTCCATAGCTTCTAGTGCTTCTACTTGACCAGCAAATGCACGAAGTACTTCTGGTACTTGTTCACCTTTTAATACTTCTTGTCCTTCTTCTTCATAATCAACATGATCTTTGAAGAACATTTCAGAAAGCTCTACAATTTCAGCTCCAAAGCTCATTTGTTCATGATATAACGCAATTACATCACGAATCCACGCTTGTTCTTGTTCACTTAAAGTTTCACCTATACGTCCAGCCTTTACTAAATGCGGTAAGCTTAATTCTACTACCGTATCTAAATCTTGCTTTTTCATATATTGGTTGTTCATCCATTTTAGTTTTTGAGAATCAAATAATGCAGGTGATTTTGATAAACGAGCTGCATCGAACATTTTGATAAACTCTTCTTGAGAGAAGATTTCTTCTTCTCCTACTGGCGACCAACCTAGTAATGCAATAAAGTTAAAGATTGCTTCTGGAAGATATCCAAGCTCTTTATATTGCTCAATAAATTGAATAATAGATTCATCACGCTTACTTAATTTTTTACGGCTTTCATTTACAATTAAAGTCATATGACCGAATTGTGGAATATCCCAACCGAAAGCTTCATAAATCATCATTTGTTTTGGAGTGTTTGAAATATGGTCATCACCACGAAGCACGTGTGTAATTTCCATTAAGTGATCATCTACTGCTACTGCAAAGTTATAAGTTGGAATCCCATCTTTTTTCACAATAACGAAATCACCGAAATCATTTGAATGGAATGCAACTTCATCTTTTACAATATCTTTAAATGTGTAATCACGGTCAGCTGGTACACGGAAACGAATACTTGGAATACGTCCCTCAGCTTCAAATTCTTTCACTTGCGCTTCAGTTAAATCACGGTGGTTACCTGCGTAACGAGGTGTTTCACCACGAGCAATTTGCCCTTCGCGTTCTGCTTCTAGTTCTTCTTCTGTCATATAACATTTGTAAGCTAAACCACGCTCTAATAAATCTTCATATAACTTTTTATAAATATCTAAACGCTCTGTTTGACGATATGGTCCAAATTCACCACCAACATCAACACCTTCATCCCAGTCCATACCGAGCCATTTCAAGTATTTTAATTGGCTTTCTTCTCCACCAGCAACATTACGTTTTACATCAGTATCTTCAATACGAATAATAAACTTACCATCTTGATGACGAGCAAATAAATAATTAAATAATGCCGTACGCGCATTTCCGATATGTAAGTGTCCTGTTGGACTTGGCGCATAGCGCACTCTCACTTGCTTTTCCATAATTGGTACACCTTCCATTCTTAATGTCAACACATTCTATAATTGTACACCAAAAAAATGTGATTATCCATCTTACGAATTAAAAACCATTATTTTTTCTGTAATAAAACAACTGCTTGAGAAGCAATTCCTTCTTCTCTACCTGTAAATCCTAATTTTTCTGTTGTTGTTGCCTTTACATTGATATTATCAATAGACGTTTCTAATAGTTCACTAATGCGTTTACGCATACTTTCAATATGTGGTGCCATTTTTGGCTTTTGAGCAATAATTGTACAATCTAAATTTCCTAATTCATAACCTTGTTCACGCACAAATTCCCAAACCTTTTGCAACAATACAGCTGAATCAGCATCTTTAAAGGCAGGGTCTGTATCAGGGAAATGTTTTCCGATATCTCCTGCTGCAATTGCACCTAAACAAGCGTCCGCGATTGTATGTAACAATACATCTGCATCGGAGTGACCGATTAATCCTTTCTCATGAGGAATTGTAACCCCACCAATAATTAACGGTCTACCCTCTGCGAATTCATGTACATCAAAACCTTGTCCAATTCGAAACATTTTTTACATCCTCCTCGAGCTAAACTACTGAGCTTTATGATTCTATATTATATCGCTATCTTTATAAAGAAAAGCCCGGCTGTTGCCGAGCTTTTCTTCGCTATAATCATTGCTATCATTTCTTTTGAACGTGAAGAAAACTTTCAGCAATTAGTAAATCCTCTGGAGTCGTCACCTTAATATTATAGTAACTCCCCTCTACTACACCTACTTGCTTCCCGATACGTTCTACCAGACTTGCATCATCTGTACCAAGAAAACAACTCTGTTTCGCACTTCTATGAGCTTCTAACAAAAGAGAAACAGAGAACCCTTGCGGTGTTTGTACAGCTTTCAGCTGAGATCTTTCTACTGTTTCTACAACAACACCCTGCTCTACTTTCTTAACAGTATCTTTCACTGGCACCGCACAAATGGAAGCTCCATATTTTTCTGCTGCAGTTAATACATCTTGAATCACTTTATTCGTTACAAATGGGCGCGCACCGTCATGTACAAGAACATACTCAACATCACTCGTATGCTGAATCGCGTTATATACACTATCTTGTCTTTCAGCTCCACCTTGAATAAATTGCACTGGCTTTTTAACCGGATACTTCTGCATTAACTCTTCAAAATACGGGCGCTCTTCTTCATTAATTGCCATAATAATATTTTTACATGCTTTATCCTTTTCAAAAGCACGTAACGTATGCACAATAATCGGTACTTCATTAATAAGTAAGAACAACTTATTTTTGCCAGCACCCATCCGCTTTCCTTGACCCGCTGCTGGAATAATTAATGTATACATATTAATAATCCTCTACTTATAATGCTTTTTCTAATAATTTACGTTTGGCAAAAATCATACGCCCCGCCGATGTTTGTAACACACTCGTAACGAGTACATCGAGTTGTGAGCCCACATATTCTCTACCATCTTCTACTACAATCATTGTGCCATCATCTAAATATGCCACACCTTGATTTTGTTCTTTTCCATCTTTTACAACATAAACACTTAGTTCTTCACCTGGGAGTACAACAGGTTTAATTGCATTAGCTAAATCGTTAATGTTTAGCACCGTTACCCCTTGTAATTCAGAGACCTTGTTTAAGTTGAAGTCATTCGTTACTACCGTTCCACCAGTGATTTTCGCTAACTTTACAAGTTTGCTATCCACTTCTTGAATATCGTCGAAATCGCCTTCATAAATTTCTACCGGAATCGGCATCTCTTTTTGAATACGATTTAAAATATCTAATCCTCTGCGACCACGATTACGTTTTAAAGCATCAGAAGAATCGGCAATGTGCTGAAGTTCTTCTAACACGAATTGTGGAATGACAATTGTTCCTTCTAAAAACTTTGTTTGGCAAATATCAGCAATACGTCCATCGATAATTACACTTGTATCAAGAATTTTCCAATGCGCTAAAGATTCTTCTACCTCATTTTCTGGTTCTTCATTCTCACTATTATTATTTTTCTTTTTCCCACGTTGTGGTAATGTAAATAATCCTAGCAATTCATTCCTCTTTTTAAACCCTACTTGGAATCCTAAATATCCTAGTAAAAGAGTAAAGAACACTTGCAACACTGTACTAATAACTGGAATTGTAAATTCACGAATTGGTATTAAAATTAAATACGCAACAATAAGCCCAGAGATTAACCCTAATGTACCAAATAAAACATCTGCTACAGGCGCCTTTACAAGAGCCTCTTCAATATGCTTAATAAGTTGAACAATATAATCTACAAGCCAAAATGTTGTTAAAAATAAAATAATTGCACCAATAATTGCACGAACATACGATCCTTCCAATAAAGGAACGGCACCGATGTCTAATACATTAATAACTTTTGGGATTAAGTAAATCCCTAACGCTCCCCCGATTACTAAAAAGAAGAGCTGTACAATCCGTTTTAACATCCAACCACCTCCTACTCATTATTAACCATTGTTTCGCTAATCAAAACGCCGAATGCAAAAGCGGACGTGTTTTTTTATAAATAGTTTTATTTACCAATATATCATATCATATACCAAAAATGTTCTAGTGTCGTTATATTATGGAATCAATGTAATATTCTTAATTGTGTCTACTCATATAGAGATGCTCTTGAATTCTTTTTAGGCCTTCTCGTATTTTCTTCGCCCTGACTTCTCCAATTCCTTCCACATCATCTAATTCATTAATAGTTGCACGACAAACACCCTGCAAGGTTTTAAATCGATTAATTAAATTTTCAATGATAAGTGGTGGAACACGCGAAATTTTGCTTGTGATTCGGTATCCTCTCGGCGTCACACTTTCTTCTAAGCTCGTTTGTCCCGGGTATCCGAGCAATTTAACTAAATCACTATCCTCTAGAAGTTGTGTATTCGCAAGCTCTTGTAACTTTTTCAAAATTTGATGATGGTCTTGTGTTTTTTCTTGATAGTAATCTTTAATTAATAGCGCTGCCTCTGCTTCTAAGTCGGCTAGTAGTTCCGTAAGTTGTAAACGAATTAACCTACCTTCTGTTCCCAATTCATGAATATAGCTCAATATTTCATTTTTAATACGTAGTACCATTTCAACACTATGTAAAACATGAACCACCTCGGACATTGTAACAACCTCTTCAAATTCTAGAATGCCCAAATTCGTAATCCCATCATTCCATACAGCCTTATATTTTTCTAACGTTTGAATAGCTTGGTTTGCCTTTGTTAAAATAACACCTATATCTTTTAGTGTATAACGTAAATTCCCTTGGTATAGCGTAATTACGTTACGTCTCTGTGAAATAGCCACAACAAGGCTACCAGTCTGCTTTGCTACACGCTCCGCTGTTCGGTGGCGCATACCTGTCTCAATAGAGTCGATAGATGACTCTGGAACTAACTGTGCGTTCGCAATCAAAATTTTACTTCCAGTTTCATTTAAAATAAGTGCCCCATCCATTTTTGCTAATTCGTATAAACTAGCCGGAGAAAATGCACAATTAATATGAAAACCTCCATCAACAATACTTTTAATCTGCTCATTATATCCAAGAACAATTAATCCCCCTGTTTGTGCGCGAAGTACATTATCTATCCCTTCGCGCAGTGGTGTTCCCGGGGCCACAAGTTGTAAAATATTAATCATACTTTTGACACGTTGCTTGTTTTCTTCCATAGCCTAGCCTCCTAATGTCAAACGAAGCGCTTCTCCTAAATTAGATACACCAACTACCTCAATCCCATCTGGAATTGTCCATCCTCCCAAATTTTTTCTAGGAATAATAGCGCGTTGAAATCCTAATTTAGCTGCTTCTTGTACACGTTGTTCAATTCTTGATACTCTTCTTATTTCTCCAGTTAATCCTACTTCTCCTATTACTGCATCGGTTGGTGCCGTAGATTTATCTCTAAAACTTGAAGCTATACTTAAAGCGACAGCTAAATCAATTGCTGGTTCATCTAACTTCAAACCACCTGCTACTTTTAAATATGCATCCTGATTTTGCAATAATAAGCCTGTTCTTTTTTCTAGCACTGCCATAATAAGCGATACACGGTTATGATCAATTCCCGTTGCCATTCTTCGAGGGTTTCCAAAACTAGTAGGGGAGATTAATGCTTGTATTTCTACTAAAACTGGTCTTGTTCCTTCCATTGAGGCAACCACTGTTGATCCTGCAACCCCAACTGGTCTTTCCTCAAGAAAAATTTCAGAAGGGTTTAATACTTCTGCAAGGCCAAGCTCTTTCATTTCAAAAATACCCATTTCATTCGTAGAACCAAAACGATTCTTTACTGCTCGCAAAATGCGGTATGTATGATGACGGTCTCCTTCAAAGTAAAGAACTGCATCGACCATATGTTCTAACATACGAGGTCCTGCAATCGCTCCCTCTTTTGTCACATGTCCAACGATAAAAATAGGGATCCCTTTCGTTTTTGCAAGTTTCATTAATTCCGCTGTACATTCACGAACTTGTGCCACACTTCCCGGCGCTGATGTTACTTCAGGTAGATGTATTGTTTGAATAGAATCAATAACAACAAAGGCTGGGTTCACCTCTTCAATATGTGTTGCAATTCGCTGTAAATCCGTCTCTGATACAACAAATAGATTACTACCATTTACATGTAAACGATCCGCACGCAGTTTAATCTGTTTTGCTGATTCTTCACCCGATATATATAGGACATCATATGAAGAATCTGCTAATTGCGATGATATTTGTAACAGTAACGTTGATTTTCCAATCCCGGGGTCTCCACCAATCAGTACTAAGGATCCATCTACAATCCCGCCACCAAGTACACGGTTAAATTCTTGAAATTTTGTTTCAATACGCGCCTCAGACTTTGTTTCCACTTCTGTTAGACGTCTTGGTTTTGTTACTTCTGTTTGAATTGCATTGGCATAATTAAGGCGCCTTGATGATACAACTGGTTCCATCTCTTCAACAAGCGTATTCCATTGACCACATCCAGGGCATTTCCCCATATATTTTGGTGACTGATACCCACACTCTTGACATGTGAATTTTGTTTTCTTTTTAGCCATATCGTTTTATATCTCACTTCACTTTCATCTATAAACAATTTATCTTTGTCGTACAAGAAAGAGGGCTATCTCGTAGCCCTCTTAGTTTGTCTATACTTATTTTACCTTTTCAGCACTATGAATGACAAATGATTCTCCTTCAACATCAAAGATAACTTTTTGTCCTTTCTCAATAGCACCTTTTAAAAGTTCTTCCGATAGTCTATCTTCTACATGTTTCTGAATTGCTCTACGAAGCGGACGAGCACCGTACTCTCGGTCAAACCCTTTATCAGCAATAGCTGAAATCGCTCCTTCTGTTAAATGCAATTCAATTTCTTGCTCTTTTAAGCGATTTACTAACTGATTTACCATAAGTGTTACAATCTCTTGAATATGTTTTTTCTCAAGCATATGGAACACGATAATTTCATCAATACGGTTTAAGAATTCTGGACGGAATGCCTTTTTCAGTTCATCCATTACTTTACCTTTCATATCTGAATAATCGCGGCTCTCATCTTGTACGTTAAATCCAAGATGTTTATTACGTTTTAACGCTTCTGCACCAACGTTAGATGTCATAATAACAATTGTATTACGGAAATCAACTGTACGCCCTTTAGAATCTGTTAAGCGACCATCTTCTAATACTTGTAGTAAAATGTTAAACACATCAGGATGAGCTTTCTCTACTTCATCTAATAAGACAACTGAATATGGCTTACGGCGAACCTTTTCTGTTAATTGTCCACCTTCTTCATATCCAACATATCCTGGAGGAGATCCAACTAAACGAGAAGTAGAATGCTTCTCCATGTACTCAGACATATCGATGCGAATCATTGCATCCTCATCACCGAACATAGATTCTGCCAACGCTCTTGCTAGCTCCGTTTTACCTACACCTGTTGGTCCTAAGAAAATAAATGAACCAATCGGACGTTTCGGATCTTTCAAGCCTGCTCTAGCACGACGAACAGCTTTCGCTACAGCTACTACCGCTTCATCTTGACCAATAACACGATCGTGAAGAATCGATTCTAAGTTTAATAATTTATCAGTCTCTGTTTGTGCAAGTTTAGAAACCGGGATACGAGTCCACGTAGAAACGACATTTGCAATATCTTCTACTGTCACTTCTGAGTTTTCTTTTCCTTGTTGCTCTTTCCATTGACGCTTCGTATCTTCTAACTTCTCACGTAAGCGTTGTTCCATATCACGTAACGAAGCAGCTTTTTCAAATTCTTGACTTTGTACAGCTGCATCTTTCTCTTTTCTAATTTCCTCAAGCTTCACTTCAAGCTCTTTTAGATTTGGTGGTGTTGTATAAGAGCGTAAGCGAACCTTTGAAGCAGCTTCATCAATTAAATCAATTGCTTTATCTGGTAAGAAACGATCTGTAATATAACGATCTGAAAGCTTTACAGCTGCATCAATTGCATCATCCGTAATAGATACGCGGTGATGTGCCTCATAACGATCGCGTAAACCTTTCAAAATTTGAGTTGATTCATCTAAACTTGGCTCATCAACGTGAATTGGTTGGAAACGTCTCTCTAAAGCTGCGTCTTTTTCAATATATTTGCGGTATTCATCTAACGTTGTCGCCCCAATACATTGTAATTCACCACGAGCTAAAGATGGTTTTAAAATATTCGATGCGTCAATAGCACCTTCTGCGCCACCTGCACCAATTAATGTATGAAGTTCATCAATAAATAGAATGATATTTCCTGCTTGGCGGATTTCATCCATTACTTTCTTCAAACGGTCTTCAAATTCACCACGGTATTTCGTTCCGGCTACCACCGTACCCATATCTAGTGTCATAACACGCTTATCTCTTAAAGTTTCAGGAACTTCATTATTTACAATTTGTTGTGCTAATCCTTCTGCAATTGCCGTTTTACCTACACCAGGCTCCCCAATTAATACAGGGTTGTTTTTTGTTCTACGACTTAAAACTTCAATTACACGTTGAATTTCTTTACCACGTCCAATAACAGGATCTAAACGATTTTCACGTGCAACAACTGTTAAATCACGTGCTAAGCTATCAAGTGTTGGTGTATTTGCATTTGTTGAAGAACCACCTTGATGACCTGAACTTGCTTCATTACTTCCAAGAAGTTGCAATACTTGTTGTCTTGCCTTATTTAAGCTAACACCTAAATTATTTAAAACACGTGCTGCTACCCCTTCACCTTCGCGGATTAAACCAAGTAAGATATGTTCTGTTCCAACATAAGAATGGCCTAATTTGCGAGCTTCATCCATAGACAACTCAATAACCTTTTTAGCACGCGGTGTATAATGCACAGTTTGAGAAGCTTCTGTTCCGCGCCCAATTAACGCTTCTACCTCTTTTTGAACTTTCTCCGGGCTTAATCCAAGAGCAATCAACGCTTTTGCTGCAATTCCTTCACCTTCGCGTACAAGCCCAAGTAAAATATGTTCTGTTCCAATATTGTTATGCCCAATACGAATCGCTTCCTCTTGAGATAAAGCTAATACTTTCTGTGCTCTTTCTGTAAATCTTCCAAACATCATAGAAATCGCCTCCTACTTGCGCTTAGTTTTTTTCAATACGTAATCGCTCACGGATTAAGGTTGCTCTTCGATAATCTCTTTCTTCTGGTCCTAAAGGTCCTCCTGCATATTGTTGTAAAATGCCTGGTTGTGTAAGGACCATTAGCTCAGTCAAAATATTTCTCGATATACCTTTTATATATCCTAAATCAATACCAAGTCGTAAATCTGATAAGCAATTGGCTGCTTCCGCAGATTGAATTAAACGACTGTTGGCTAGTATGCCATAAGAGCGATAAACTTTATCTTCAAGCTCAATACTTGAATTTTGTACAATTAATTCTCTAGCCATCTTTTCTTGCTGTATGATTTGTTGAATGACACTCTTTAAATCTGCAATAATATCTTCTTCAGATTTTCCTAGCGTCATTTGGTTTGACACTTGAAATATATTACCTAACGCTTCGCTACCTTCACCGTATATTCCTCTTACTACTAACCCTAATTTTTGAATTACTTGTATAATACGGCTAATTCTTTTCGTTAAAACGAGTCCCGGTAAATGAATCATTACGGAAGCCCTCAATCCTGTACCAACATTAGTAGGGCAGCTTGTAATATATCCAAGTGATTCATCAAAAGCATATTCAACCTCTTTCTCAATCCAATTATCTATTTGATTGGCACTTTGAAGAGCCTCTGATAACTGCAATCCTGAAAATAAGCACTGAATCCGAATATGGTCTTCTTCATTCAGCATAACACTAATATGTTCGCTTTCTGACAATAGACATGCTCCATATTCTGTTCCTGCAAGGTTGGGACTAATTAAATGCTTTTCAACTAATACTCTCCTTTGAAGAGGCGTTAATTCATTCATTTTTAATAGCTCAAACTCTCCAAAAGGTTCTACCGTTTTATTTATAAATTCCTTTTTAAATAATTCTTGAATCAGTTTAGCTTCTTCTTCATTTTGCATAGTAGAGAATTGATATTTTTTAAAATTACGAGCCAAACGAATTCGACTACTTAAAACAATATCAGAATCAGGGCCATCCCCCTTCATCCATGGACTAATCGCTTCATTCATAATTTTGTCCAGTGACATAGAACTATTCCCCCTCTCTATGCTCACTAAGCTGATTTTCAAGGTTTCTAATTTTATCCCTTACTTCAGCAGCTTTCTCAAATTCCTCTTTCTGTACGTATTGTTTCAGAATGAGTTTTAGTTCATCTAATTCTTTCTTTAAGTGAATATTTCCTTCTATACGCTCCGGAATTTTTCCGCAATGATCTGTATGCCCGCCGTGAAGACGTTTTAATAACGGCTTTAAATGTTCCTTAAATGTATCGTAACAAGAAGCACATCCAAAACGTCCTACCTTTGTAAGTTGCTCATATGTCATTTTACAATCTGGACATCTTAATATATTTGTGTTCGAAAATCCGCTTTTTCCTTCTTCAAACATTGTTGATTCACCGTGTAATAACCCAGCAAATAAATCATGGAATGAAAAGTTAGACTGCGATGATTGAAAGAAAGACGTATAGCCACTTTGTTCTGCACATTGCTCACAAAGATGAACTTCCGCCTTCTTTTCGTTAATTACTTTTGTATAATGTAAAGTTGCTGGTCTTATATTACAGTTTTGACAAGTCATCACTATCCCCACCTTTACAACAGGAACGATCTATCTCATAGTATTTTTCATACATTACTAGACTGTTCACTTGCCTTTATTCGTTTACATAAAAGTGCGTGTTCTTTTTTCAAAACTTCTACAATATTTAACTGCCTTATCTCTTAATTATTATTCTTTTACAAAAGCTGTATTTATTTATATTTCAGTGTTCTTAACATTGCGCATAATATTCGAGCCCTAAGTTCATCTCGAGAAGGAACATCCATTGATAATACAGAACGATCTAGTACGCTTAACATAAGTTTAGCTTCACGATTCGTTATGATTCCCTCTTCTATTAAACGTATAATCATACTCTCTGCATTTCCTTGCGCAACGCTATGATCAATCATATGAAGCATTTGATCAATAATGTCTATATCATCATGCAGTTTGACTTTTATAATGCGAATGTAACCTCCTCCACCACGTTTACTTTCTACTACAAATCCTCTTTCTAACGTAAAACGGGTATTGATTACATAATTGATTTGAGATGGTACGCACTCGAATCGATCCGCAATCTCATTTCTTTTGATTTCAATCACATTATTATTACTTAAGTCAATAACTTGCTTTAGATATTGCTCAATGATATCAGATATATTTCTCATTTATCCGCCACCTTTATTGACTTTGACTATCTTTGACTTTAATTATATACGTATTAATAAAATTTGCAACTCTTTTGCTTATTTACTATCCTAGCCACATTTTCCTGTATTTAATCAAAATAATAATTATTTAAATACATTTTTAATTACTATGGATTATAAAAGAAAACACGAAAAAACACGAGTCATTTGACTCGTGTTTAGTTGCTTGGCGACGTCCTACTCTCACAGGGACAAGGTCCCAACTACCATCGGCGCTAGAGAGCTTAACTTCCGTGTTCGGTATGGGAACGGGTGTGACCTCTCTGCCATCATCACCAAACTATGAAGGCATATTCCTTCAAAACTAGATAACATTTGCTTCATATTATATGGTTAAGTCCTCGATCTATTAGTATTCGTCAGCTCCACATGTCACCATGCTTCCACCTCGAACCTATCAACCTGATCATCTTTCAGGGATCTTACTAGCTTACGCTATGGGAAATCTCATCTTGAGGGGGGCTTCATGCTTAGATGCTTTCAGCACTTATCCCTTCCGCACATAGCTACCCAGCTATGCCCTTGGCAGAACAACTGGTACACCAGCGGTGCGTCCATCCCGGTCCTCTCGTACTAAGGACAGCTCCTCTCAAATTTCCTACGCCCACGACGGATAGGGACCGAACTGTCTCACGACGTTCTGAACCCAGCTCGCGTACCGCTTTAATGGGCGAACAGCCCAACCCTTGGGACCGACTACAGCCCCAGGATGCGATGAGCCGACATCGAGGTGCCAAACCTCCCCGTCGATGTGGACTCTTGGGGGAGATAAGCCTGTTATCCCCGGGGTAGCTTTTATCCGTTGAG